>JASHXQ010000220.1 GCA_030043455.1 Nitrososphaerales archaeon
TTTCTTTTGGAAGAAGTGTTCGCAAGAAGGCATACGGATAGTTTCACATGAAATATGTCGAGCTAATTTGGATTCGAAGGGACATGAGAGACTCACAAACTATCGAAAGATTCCCGGCATGATCAAAGCTCTGAGCCCCATACAAATTCGGAGCGCGAACGTTACCTATCCGGACATCGGACTCAGGCTCGAGATCGAGGGCACCGAGGTCGTGATGTCGCATCCTCCAACCGGGGCACACACCCTAGGCGATACCATGCTGTTTTTTCCGAAAAGAGGCGTCGCCTTCGCTGGAGACATTGTATGGAATCGCTTCTTGCCAAATCTCGAGGATGCCAATCTTGAAGGATGGATAAGCTATCTTCAGGATCTAGATTTGGCAACGTATCAGAAAATCGTTCCGGGCCATGGGGAGGTTTGTCTTAGAAAAAGAACATTGGAGTTTCGAGACTACTTGGAAAAAGTTCAGGAAAATCTGCTGGAGCTCGGCCAAGCTAAAGAGCTTCCATCAGAAAGAAGTGTTCTCCGGGCTTGCTTTGAAATCCCTGGAAGTGAAACGTGGAAGTTCAGACAGATCGTGGACCATAATGTTGATGCGCTCTTAACACGCAAGGCAGTCAACTAATTATTGGAGATTCGTATCCTGCGAGGGCCCAATCATATTCTCTATCTCCTCCAACAGCTTTTTGGGAGCTGTCACGTCTCGCAAGGCTTCAGCGCTTCCTCCTCCGAGAACTTTCAACTTTCCACCCTTGTGCGCCAAATTCAGATACACAGTTCCACAATTGAATCTCTTCGCAAGGAGCCCCTGGGAGATTGAGAGGCTGTCGATGTATGAATAGTTGATCTCTCGCGGGGCCCGGAAAGCGGGCTTGATTTCAATACACTCCTTTCCTAGGACATACGCGTTAGATCTTTTCCAAAAAACGTACCCCCCGAGAAAAACGTAGAACAGCAGAACAAAACCGAAATAATCGATTAACGTCTGAGAATTGATTTGCAAGAACAGGGAGAACACGGCTAGGGCAATGGTGCCTTTGAAGACGGATTTTACTACAGCCGGATGAAGGACTTCTGACACTGGAGACTTCACTTATACAGCCAGCAAGCCACCTCCTCCGCCTCGCTCGTCCTCAGCTTTGGCTCAGTTGTTTTACAAATATCCATTACGTAAGGGCACCGCGGATGAAAACGGCATCCGCTAGGCGGATTTATTAAACTAGGCACTTCGCCCACGGGTGGAGTGAGATCTTTGTTTTCGGTGGTTGGGACGGCGCTTAACAATGCTTGGGTGTACGGATGCTTCGGATGTGTCATTACCTGCGCTGTGGGGCCCGTCTCCACCACCTCTCCTGCGTACATGATCGCCACGCGATCGGAAATGTACCTTGCGACCGCGATGTTATGAGTGATGAAGAGATACGCGAAACCGAAATTCTTGTGAAGTTTGACCAATAGATTTAGTACCTGGGATTGAACCGAAGCATCCAGTGCTGAGGTGGGCTCGTCCAAGACAACAAATTCTGGATTGGAGACGATAGCTCTAGCCACAGCAACCCTCTGTCTCTGTCCTCCTGACAGGTCGCTTGGTCTGCGGTACGCAAATATGCGAGCTTCAAGGCCGACGTACTCAAGTGCGTTTTCGAACATCGAAGTTTTCTCCGCATTAGTCAGATTCATCCTCTCCAAGGGCTCCACCACGATATCCCGGAGCGCCATTCGGGGATCCAAGCTCTCCAACGGGTTTTGGAAGACCAGCTGAATCTTACCTCGAAACTTCGTCTTGTTATGGTCATCCATCGGTTCCCCCTTGAAGACAATCGCGCCTGACGTCGGAGTTTCGAGTGTAGTTAGCATTCTTCCCAACGTGGTTTTGCCGCACCCGCTCTCCCCCACTAGAGCTACGACTTCTCCGCGGTTAACGCTAATGTCTACGCGATCAACCGCCTTTACGATCGGAATCTCTCTTCGAAAGATGGTCTCGAGCAAACCCTTCTTCGCAGCGAGGAAGTACTTGCTTACCTGTTTTGCTTCAATTACGGGCTCATCCACCATAAAGGAAACACCTTACTCGCCGGTCATCGTTATTGATGAAATTGGGGCTGTACGCTATGCACTTTTCCATCACGAAGGGACATCTTGGGTGGAAACGACAACCAGAAGGAGGGTTCAACATGTTAGGCGTACTCCCAGATATTGTTGTTAGGTCTCCCTGATCCTTGGACTTTCGAGGGATGCTTGCAATCAGCGCCTGCGAGTACGGGTGGAGGGGTTTTCGGATGACTTTTTCGGTGGGTCCATCTTCCACTATTTCCCCCGCGTACATTACGACAATTCGATCCGAGATTGAGTAAGCGATACTTATATCGTGGGTGACAAAGAGGATTGACATGCCGTATTCCCTCTGAAGGTCCCTCATGAGCTTCAAAACTTGAGCTTGGATAGTCACATCCAGTGCAGACGTAGGCTCGTCGGCGATCAGGAGCTTCGGCCGCATAAGAAGACCCATTGCGATTACGACCCTCTGGATCTGACCTCCAGACAGCTGATGGGGATAGCGATTCATGATGAGTTCCGGGTCTGGCATCCTCACCGACCTGAGACTCTCGATTATCTCTCTTTGCCCGGCTTCCTTATCCAGTGACACCCCATCCCGGGAACTTCTCGTATGCAAAGCTTCTAGCATTTGATCCTTGATCCGCTTCACCGGATTCAGAGAATTCAGAGGATCTTGGAATATCATGAAAACGCTGGAACCGCGCATTTTTGTGAGATCGCTTTCTTTGAGCTTCTCTATCTCCTGACCATCAAGGGTGATGCTTCCCTCGGAATATTTTGCGTTTCCCGGAAGCAACCTGACAGTAGCAAGGCCCAATGTGGACTTGCCTGAACCGCTTTCGCCGACTATGGCGACACTTTCTCCCTTGGCCAGCGTCAGATTTAGTTTGTTTACCGCCTTCAGGTCTCCGTAGATTGTTCTATAGACAATGCTAAGATCGCGAACTTGCAAAGTAGCGTATTGCAGTTCGGTGGCCTGCGCCGTCATCTAGCGGTTGACGCGGCCCCCGACTAGATCTTGTATCCTGTCACCCACGAGCGTAAATGCTACGACCACCGCCATAATGAGGAGACTTGGAATGATTGCCATCCACCAGTACTGTGGAAAAAATTGCAGACCAACCGCGGCTTCGTTGCCCCATTCGGGGTAGCCCAGTTCCACTCCAATCCCCAAAAAAGCCAAAGATGCGTACGTAAGAATAACCGTTCCAAAGTCCAGAGTCGCATAAGCGATGATGGGATCAATCGAATTGGGAAACAGGTGCTTCATCAGAATCTTGAACGATCGAATCCCATTGAGTTTCGCGGCTTCCACGTAGCCCCTGTTTTTTATCTGAACTGCCTGTCCCTTGAAAAATCGAGCATAGGTCGGCCACCAGATGGTCATCAATGCCAACAAAGCCGAGGTAAAACCTGGGCCGAGCAAAACCGCAATCGCGATCGCTAAGATGAGACCGGGAAGCGCCAAAAATGCATCAGTCAGTCTCATAAGGATATCATCCACCCACCCGCCGAAATAGCCAGATGTAGTACCCACAAGCATCCCCACGACGATGGCGATCGTTACCACCAAGACTGCAGCTAAAGCATCATGAGGCGTCGCGTAAAGGAGACGAGAAAGTATGCTTTGACCCTCATCATTCGTTCCTAGGAAATTCACAGCTGAGACACAACTGCTGGCGGAACCAAACCAGCATGGCGGAATATACTTCTGCGCAAAATTTAGGGCGAGAGGGTTAGACGGGAGGAGAGCCCACCCCAGGGAAGGATGGCCAATTAACGCGCCGACTTCTTGAAGAGTTCCTTCAATTATCCCCCAGAAGATGAACACGACAATCATTATCCCCCCGATTAGCGCGGGTGTATCCTTCGAAATGTATCTGAGATAAAACCTCAGGCCTGAGTAACGAGTTTGGGCTTCCTCTCTAGATTGTGTTTCGGTACTGAGTGTTACTGTGGTGCTTCCAGGTGAAGACATCCTGAGGAAATGTTTCACGAACCGGCCGAGGCCGTCGCCCAGTCTAACAAGCCGGCTCTCCTTTGAAACAGCCAACTCACATCTGCTCATTGCAGCCTCACCCTAGGGTCAGCTACGGCGTAAAGAACATCAGCAACAAAGTTGGCTACAATAACGAAGATTCCGATCACAATCGTAAAGCCCAGGATTGCGACATAGTCAAGATTAGTAATCGCCTGAACCGTCCACCAGCCCATGCCGTGGTAATTGAAGACGTCCTCAACGATAACCGCCCCGGCAGCGGACAAACCAAATATTAGGGCAACCAGGGTGATGATCGGGATAACGGCGTTTCTGAAAGCGGTGCCGTAAATCACTTTTCTCTTGGTCAGCCCCTTCATGAAGGCGAGCTTCACGTACTCTCTGTCCATAGCGTCGATCATGCTTGCCCTGCTTAATCTGGTCACCACTCCAAATCCTATGATGGCGATCGTGAATGCCGGCAAGATCATGTGCTGGACCAGGCTCCAGAAATACGAGAGATTCCCCGCAATTAGAGAGTCAATAAGGGGGAATCCGGTAACAGAAGCAGGACCCGGCAAAAGGGCAGGATCCACCAGACCGGAATTGGGTAGAAGTTTGAATTGGTAAGCGAAGAGCAGCTGCAAAATAAAAGCAACCAGGAACGGCGGCGCCGACCAAGTCCCCAGATAAATTACCTTCACCACATAATCCGGGGCCTTGTTCCTATTACCGGCCGCTATCGCCCCCGTGAACAAACCTATTACAACACCGATTATTTGACCAATTATCACTAGCTCCAAAGTGATAGGTAAATACGTCCCGATGACATCGAGCTCCGGTCGCTGATAGAAAGTGTCAGTACCGAAACTACCGTGAAAAACTCCCGAGACATAATTGAAAAACTGCACGTAGATAGGAGCGCCTAAATCGTATCTCTTAACAACCGCCGTTAATTGCGACAAGGTGGCATGGGGATTGGGCTCGTAAATTCTCGCGAAGGCGAGAGGGGTACGAAGTATACCATGAATGATGATGAAAATCAAAAGTATAAGCAGAAGAAGAGTAACTACCGCATTGACGCTACGTCGTATAACAAAGAAAATGAAATTAGTTGCCAATTTCTCCGTCTCAGTCTATGAGGCAGGTATGCAACTTTCCTTTGCGAAGAATTCTATATACCTTGTGCATAAAGTTCCTCCGGGAACCACAAGAAAAAAATCCTCGTAGCTTTGTACCGAAAAAGATCGAAAGACCGGGGCACCCCCTGATACCCCGGCCCATTCTTGCTAGTTCATGTGAATCTAGGAGTAGTATAGAGTGTTGTAGTAATAACCCACGTAGGAGTTCCAAGTGAAGCCGTGAACGTAAGGCTGCAGGAAGAAGTAATTCTCCCAGATGGGATACCAGGCATACGCTGCAATTTGATATAGATCAAGATAGATTTGCTGGATTCCTTGAAGATAGGCAGTTTGGTTCGTCGTGAATGGTAGTGTTGCAGCTATTTGGTTAATGCTTGCATTGTTCACCCATCCGGGCAGAAAACTGGTGTCAGTAGCCGCAGGGAGAAGCAATTGAAGTACCGGATCAGGCCAATCGGGATACCATCCAAGATAAGTCATTACCGGAGCGGTTGCCGCGGTTCCGGCATTTGCTCCATAAACAGCAGTGGTTTCTCCGTAAGGCGCGACATTTACTCCGATTTGCTCCAAGTTGGCTTCAATTATTTGCAATTGCTCTTGGACCAGAGGGCTGAGCGGCGCAATGTAAACCAGCTGAATTGCTGGAAGAGCTTTGCATCCCGAGGCGCCGACGGTGCAACCCACAGTAGTTGCGTTTGGAAGTGTAACATAGAAATTACCCTGCTGTCCCGCGGCCGCTATTTCCTGAGTGGCTAATGTGAGATTCAAGGAGTATGGCGGAAGCCCTCCAGGATCATAATATTGACCGTTCTGCTCAATCATAGGCCCAAGATAGTTCTCCGCGAGTGCCTGGCCCGTTAATGTGTTTGTCCATACATCTTGAATCTGTTGGGAATTGTTTAGAGCGTGAGCAACAGCCAATCTAAAGTCGGTAATATTGGTGGGGTATTGCTGAGTGTTGGACGCCACATATTGGAATGAGGGTGCGTATCCGGCAACATCTAAGATCTGACTAATGTTGTACTCACTCTTGTACTGGTACGCGCTGTACAATTGATTGAAGAAAGACGGTCCAACCCAAGTCATCTGGGCAGCGTTCGTTGCGAAGGTATCAATCTGATCATTCTGCGAAGCGCCATACTGGATAATAATTGTCGGAATATGTGGAGCTTGCAAAATGGGAGCTAAGCCCGAAGCATTCGCTGCCCAATAATTTGGATTCGCTTTAAGCACCACCGGGATAAATCCCGAGCCAACGCCGGATATGGCATATGGTCCAGACCCGGGACCACCATTTGTGTCAAAGAAAGAGTTGACAGTGTTGTTTTGGACCCCACCGTGAGCATCTACGAATGATGGATCAATCACTGCACCCCACCAAACAGCAATGTCTTGCGCAAAGAATTGGTATGGCGAGAGCATATTGGCAATGAATACGGTACTGTTGGGAGCCACGTAAGCCTGTCCCGGGTATGCCATAACTTGATCCTGAGTAGCGTTGCTTGGGTTGAAATTCGAGAGCATGTTGTTCAGAACTGAAACACACAGATTTGTACCACTAATTCCGGAAGCATTTGCCCCTGCGAAGTTTCCACCCAGACTAGCGACGGCGTTGCATGTTCCCACTGGAACCTCCGCATCAGCAGAATTCGCGCTGAGATTCTCAGTAAGTTCATTGTAATTCGAAGGAGCGACTCCGGTAGGAGCATTAAGATAAATCTCCCTAACGAAACTGAACCAAGCGGTGTAAGCATTGATTGGGTCTTTGTTGGAGAACCAAGTGTTCGGTCTCATATCAAAGGTGTAGGTCAGAAGACTACTCGATACTGTCCAGTTGGACGCCAACGCAGGGATTAAGTCCGAAGTTCCCGAACACCCGCCGCACGTGCCACTAAACTCTACTAACTGTTGGTATACATTATTGAAAACAGGTTGATCATATGTAAAGAACCCAAACGCGGGATCCAATCCGTCAGGGGCTGACGAAGTGGTGGGAATCCCAGTACCTACATAATCCACGAATTGACTCATATTAGTAGGCTGCAATCCTCCCGAAGAAATGCTACTGCTTGACGAAGAGGTAGATGATGAGGATACCGAGGAGGATGAGTTCGATAAGGAGCTTGTCGCAGAACTGGACGAAGACGACGAACTCATGCTACTAGAACTGGAAATAGATGAGCTCGTACTGGTGGTTGGGGGCGGAGTCGAGGTCGAACTCGAAGTAGTCGAAGTTGCTGTCGAAGATTTCACAGAAAGAGCTGCATAAGCTCCAATAAGAATCACGATAATAATTACAACCACTATCCCAATGGTGGCTGTTCTGCTCAAAGCTCGTTTGAATTTTGATCGTCTTGTAGAGAACATGAGGGCAAAAAATCTCCTCGAAAGTATTAAGCGTTGTTACCAAGTCCACTCTCTGAACCAACTGATGCCCCGCCGAGTTTTGAATTGCCCCGAGGCTAAGCAAAGCCAGTTTAATTACCAGGGCCTGCCCTAAACTAGGTTCTCTTACCCAAATCAATTCTAAAATATTCACTCGGTGCACTTCTGAAAACATGGCGAGCATGAAAGATACTCCGGAAGGAGGAGTTAATACAGAGCCCTGCTCTTATTGCAAGGGAAAGTTTTCACGCGACCTACCGCTTGTTAACGGTGAGACCCAGCTCCAGAAACACATCAAGGTATTCCACAGACAGTACGCCAAAGACTAGGCCGCCCCGATCACAACAAGGTTGGTGCGGCCTGGTGCGTAATTGGGCCTTCTATATTGTACTTTAGAGGGATTACACAGACGCCATAAGTCTGGATTCGTAGCTCTGCCAGAGTCTAGTTACTCTCAGCCACATTGGCGAGAGTCCATAGATAATCCAGAGAGAATGGCATTTTTTCCACCTTGACTCCGTTGACCGCCAGGGCGTCCCTTACCGCATTGGCTAACACAGGAGTCCCGGCTATGCAACCCGCCTCACCGATTCCTTTCAGACCCAGAGGGTTTGACGTGGTCGGGGTTTCAGTTCGGAAACTGTGAATGTTGGGGACATCTTCAGCGAGAGGAATTTGATAATCGAGAAAGCTAGAGCTCAAGAGTTCCCCCGTGTCAGAGTATTTGATTTCCTCAAGCATTGCCTGCCCTAACCCCTGTACAACGCCGCCATGGATCTGCCCTTCAACGATCAATGGATTGATCACCTTCCCACAATCATCGACAGCAGTGTAGTCCAAAATACGCAGCCTTCCGGTTTCTCTCTCTATCTCGACCACGGCAACATGGGTCCCAAATGGGAAAGTAAAGTTGGGCGGATTGAAGCTGCTGAACTCGAAGAGAACGGATTCCATCCCTTTCGGGAGCTGGGCAGGATGGTAAGCTGTGGACGCCACTTTTGCAAAGGAGATCTTCTTCTTCGGATCGTCTGACTGCCGAGATTGGGAAATTATTTCACCGTCCCGGAACACAAGATCTTCCTCAGGCACCTCAAGCGCCGCGGAGGCGATCTTTGCCATCTTGCTTTTGATTTTCTCCACAGACATCAAGACCGCAGAACCCCCGAGAGCCGCAGACCTGCTTCCCGCAGTAAAAGTTCCCCAAGGAAGCAACATGGTGTCACCGTACACCACAACGACCTGATCCATCGGGATCCCCAGCTTGTCGGCGACAATCTGTGACAGTGGAGTTTCGTGGCCTTGCCCGTGGGGTGAATTCCCCGTAATAACTGTCACTGCGCCGGAAGCACTTACGGAAACCGCGCCTGTTTGTGGAAAGTCAGGGCCGAAAGCACAAATTTCTACGTACGTTGCGAGACCAACGCCGATCATTCTGCCCTGGTCGCGAGCTCGTCTTTGCTCCTCCCTCCACTTGTCGTAGCGCGAAAGTTCGAGCGCTTTGCGCAAATTCATTGCATAGTCCCCAGAATCATATAACAGTCCGCCAGCGGTCTTGTACGGAAAATCCTCCTTAGGCACAAAGTTCCTGAGACGTACTTCAGCTGGGTCCAGATTGAGCTCACGAGCTAGTTCGTCTATCGCCCTTTCAATCAAGTACGTGGCTTCGGGCCTGGAGGCTCCTCTGTATGCATCATGCGGGACTTTGTTAGTAAGCACGATGAATGCCTCCCCTTTGTAGGCTGGTATCGAATATTGCCCGGGGCTCATCCGAAGTGTAAAAGTCGCATCCGAAGAACCTCCCGTGAGGTATGCCCCGGCATCGCCGATCAATTTGATCCTGAGACCCAGAATTCGCCCCTTTTCGGTCGCAGCGACTTCCACGTGTTGAATCTGTCCTCTTCCATGGGTCATGGTCAGAAAGTTCTCTGAGCGGGTTTCAATCCACTTTACGGGTCTGCCAGTAGCCATGGAGGCTAAGCAAACAAGCACATCTTCGGGATAAGGCGAGATTTTGGCTCCAAAACCGCCGCCAACATCGGGCGCGAAGACACGGACATGATTTTCCCCTAGCTTCAAAATTTCGGCAAGATCGCTCCGGCTCTGAAAAGGTCCCTGATGGGAGATCCAGACAGTGAGCATTTGAGTCACCGAATCGAATGAAGCGATGGAAGCTCTGGGTTCCATTGGTGCCGGCGCGAGTCTCTGGTTTAGAAGATCTACGCGAACGACCTTCGGGGCCCTCTCGAATGAAGCATCTGGTTCCCCAAATGAAACCGAGTCGACCAAAACTAGATTGCTTTTGAGTTTAGCGTGAGAGAGAGGACTTCCCTCTTTGATCCCGACTTCAGGATCGGCGATCGCCGGCAACGGTTCGTAGTCGACCTCCAAAAGCTCGAGTGCATCTTCTGCCTGATACCTGGTGTCGGCCACGATGAAAGCTACAGGTTCACCGACGAAGCAGACCTCGTCTTTGGCGAGCAATGGCCTTTCAATTTTGGTTCCGTCCTTCATGTCCATTACCGGGAGGAAAGAACTCTCCCTAGGAACCTCCTGAAATGTAATAATGTGTCGAACTCCCGGATAATTCATCGCCTCAGAGATGTCGATTTTCTTGATCCGGGCATGGGCGTAAATGCTCCTTAGAACTGCCCCATGCAATATTCCTGGAAGCTTGATGTCATCTACGTATCGCGACCGCCCCGAGAGAATTCTTGGATCCTCCTTCCGTTTCAGCGGACGTCCGACGAGCTGAACAGTTTCTTCAGCAGTCACCTCTGCCGGTCTTTCAGTAAGAACTTGATAGGTCACAAGTTATCCGGTGCGTCGCAGAACGAATTTATATTTTTAACAGGGATCCCGCTCCGTCCTTCACGGATAAAGCCCGGCGCAAGATTCTGCCTTTTTCGCCTATTCATCCTTTCCAGATTCTGCAGGAATTTTCTCATCCGTTGATCCTTTGGCAGTCTGGGCTGCTTCTTGACCGTACATCTTCAGCATCTCTCGGATCACCTTGTCCGTGGTCTCCTTGTATTCCTCCTTGTTTTTGATTCCAAGCAAGTCAACGAACCCTTCGGCAACAAATGTCATCAGAGTAAGATCCCGGTACATGCCGGGAATGGTCGCCAGCTGGGAGACGTGCGGATGAGAAAGATTCAGTATAATCGAGTCTTGGGTTGTCATGACAGGTAAGTCCGAAGGACTCAATTGTGCTTCTTTCACAGTCCCAAAGGCGGTACGGGCTGCCCTAATCTCTCTGGGTAGTCTGGGCGTACCGGTGATAATTTTAATCTGTTTCACTTTTTCTTTTCCTTTGGTCGGGATAGCCACCTGAAATTGTGTTGAAGCCAGCTGCTGTTCATTCAATACCTTATACTCGGCTGGCAAGGAGATCTCCACAGTTGCAAGGGCTTTCTCCAGAACTTTTGCGAGTTTGTTAAGCGATTTCTGGACCAAGACGTTCGAGTAGTGAGGCGTATCAGGGATGTCATCTACAAGAGAGTCCAGAGCTTTCTTGAATTTGTGGTAAGTGTCGTCCTCGACATAAGCTCCCCTTCCAGTCACTAGAGTCAGATCCGTGTTCACGAATCCAGTTAGAGTGGGACGTTTGGCAATCACTTCCCTTTTTACCAGAACTCCTCGATTGTAGAACCTGATCGGTTTCCGATCTTCAACGCGGTACGGATCCACAAGAGTAATTGAATATCCCTCGCCCGATCGCTCATGCATGATACCTGCGGGGAGCTCGGGAGCAATCGCCTCATTCCCATTTACGAGAATCCGGAACTGCCAAGTCAGCAAAGGAGCAAAAGCAACGCTAACGTATTCGTACAGCTTGGCTACGCTGAAGGATTTGCGAAGCTTTCTCAAGTAGACACGAGTTCCGTATGTCAGGAACTCTCCAGCGTCTTCGACGGGGATGGGTTCACCCGTGTCAATTGAGCTACGAATCAGTTCATCGGTGAGGTGTACCTTCCAAGTTCTCGGCCCTGGTCGAGAGTAAACATCGACTTCCCTTGCAATCTTGAAAACAGAAAGAAACCCCAGCCCCTTTTCGCCTATGAAAAGTCTTCCAGAATCGGAAGACCCTTTCTTTTGCTGTCTCTTTTCCGTCATTCCTTTGGTGAGAAAAGTGTTGAAATCGGAAATGCCATACCCATCGTCGTCCACAAAACAACTGTGCTCGTTCTCAATCTCAATTCTGACCTTGTAGGCGTTGGCATCGTAACTGTTCGCAATTAATTCTCTAAAAGGGTCGTAGACGCTAGCATAGGCCTTGTCCATCAACTCGTCCATGATGCCGGAGCTGAGGCGGACCCGAACGCTTTGTTTTTCCATAATTCCAGGCTCATCGCTCGGTTTGCCTGCAAATTTTGCCGCTTGCAACTCTTCTGACCGCTTCTCTTGCGGTTCTTTCTTCCTAGTTGATATAGCGGGAAAGGTCGAATCCATTTCACTCCAAGCTCAGTTTTTTGGTCGAATTTTCGTTGTTAATTGTTGAATCCGGCCAATACAGCATAAAAAAGGCTCCGCTCGTCTTCGAGGAAAATAAGGGCGTGAATCAGCTGGGGCTGAAGATCTAGTGCTCGGCTCTCACGGTTCTGTGAGAGCTTTTCTAAGTTCTATCTCGGTTTTAGAAGGCAGTTTACACGCAAAGTTTGAGCAGACAAAGACTCTTGGCGGACTTTCCCGAAGTGGCAAACGATCTTCAACGAGAGGAGATAGACCAGCGGTTTGATCGTCAGCAGAAAGAAGAACGCAGAACGGCAGAAAGAGGTCGCGTATCACGGTTACCAAAGCTTTGGTAGCAGGATCTTCTCTGTTCCCTGAAATGACGATCTCTTTGGGAGAACCTAAGAGAAACTGCAGTACGACGATCATTTCCGTGAAAGAAGGTGGCTGCCGTGTCAAGGCGTCCCAAAAAGCTAGAAGCGTATCGCTAGCATATTTTCGGAATTTCTCATCCTGCGTTATTTCAGCAAGTCTCACACACGCGAGCGCGGCCAAAGAGTTGCCCGACGGGACAGCTCCATCAAAGGCGTCTTTGGGACGTACAATCAACTCCCCCTTGCCCTTCGTTTGAAAAAAGCCTCCACCAACTTCGTCGAAAAAGTCGGAAGTCATGGTCCGGGAAAGCGCTATCGCACCTTCGAGATGTCTTGCATCAAACCCCGATTGATAGAGGTCCAGCAAACCGTTCACAAGAAAAGCATAATCTTCGAGAAAGCCTTCCCCTTTAGCTTCTCCAGCCCTGAACCTCCGCAACAAGACAGTTCTTCCGGCGGGATCCTTTTGACAGAGCTCTCTGAGGACGAAGTTGGCACACTGGTTCCCAAGTTCAAGAAACCTTTGATCCTTCGAGACATCATGAGCTTTGCTCAGAGCTGTAATCATCAGCCCATTCCATCCTGCCAAGATCTTGTCATCAATGGGGGGTTTCGGACGCTTCGAACGCACCTCTAGCAAGACCTTCTTCGCGCGTCCCAGCAGCGCCTGAAATTCTTTTGCGGAGGAGCCCACCGCCGCATCTGAATGACGAGAATCCTTCGCAGTGAGAATAGTTCTCCCATCATCTAAATTTCCTTCTCTCGTCACGGAGAAGTATTTTGTTAGAGTAGAAATCTCTTCCGCCCTAAAACCATGTGAGGATAGAGCCTGAGTAAACTCGGGTAGGGTCCAAGAATAGTAGGAGCCCTCCCCCTCGGGGCTGTCGGCGTCTACGGCCGAGTAAAAGCCTCCTGCAGGATCTCTCATCTCTCGAACAGTCCATTCGATGATCTCCCCGGCTAACCGAGAGTAAGCTTCATCCTTTGTTACCTGGAAGGCTTCAGAGTAAGCCATGATAAGGAGAGCATTATCGTACAGCATCTTTTCAAAATGAGGAACTAGCCAGTACCGATCGGTCGAATACCGGTGGAAGCCACCGCCCACCTGATCGTACATCCCTCCACGCATCATCCTGTCGAGGGTCTTGGTGACCATTTTTAGCGGAAGGTTTGATGTCTTACTATCATAGTAGCGCAGCAGGAAGAAGAGATTGGTTGGTGTCGGGAACTTCGGGGCGTCTCCAAAACCGCCGTATTCCTCATCAAAGGAACCGGCCAGGGCCTCGTAGCAGTTGTTGATAGGGGAAGAATCCAACTTTTGATCTGGGCCTTTCTTAAAGCCATACAGTTCTTTGAGGGAGTCCTTCATTTGGGAGGCCGAATCGACGATCTTCTTCCTGTCGGATCTCCAGCTTTGGGAGATGCTCCGCAGAACATTCGCAAAACTGGGCATCCCGTATCGGGGAGAAGGGGGAAAATAAGTCCCACCATAGAAGGGGTCGAGCGAGGGCGTCAGAAAGACGTTCAGGGGCCAGCCCCCTGATCCGGTCATAGTGATCACTGACTTCATGTAGATCTCGTCCACATCAGGCCTCTCCTCTCGGTCGACTTTGATGGATACGAAATTCGAGTTAAGGAGTTCGGCGATCGCTTTGTCCTCGAAGGATTCCTTCTCCATAACATGGCACCAGTGGCACGATGAGTAGCCAATGCTCAGGAAAATCGGTTTATTCTCTTGCTTGGACTTTTCAAAAGCCTCTTTTCCCCACGGATACCAGTCCACCGGATTTTGAGAATGCTGGAGCAGATAGGGACTTTTTTCATTGACTAGACGATTTCCCCTTTTTGTTGAATCCTTGCTCTCGTCCAATGAGGCTCTACAATTCCCTCCAATTTAGTGAAATGTTGAACAGCCTATAAGGGTCTTGCGAGTCGTAATATCGAATCTGGTACATCGCCAAATTGAATTCGAAACACGATTTGATCCTTGTCTACAAAATAACTAATATGATCGTTAGGGCACAAATTATTGATCTATGCGAAAAGGCGTCCAAAACAATTCAATTTGTCAATGATTCGAAAGGGCTTGGAGAGCTCGTCAACAAATCGTCTGACCATGTTTTGGTCGTGTGCGATCTTTCGGAGATTCTGGCTGACAATGCGGAAACCGCTGTCCTTCTAAATCTCCGTAAATCTCCAGACATACAGATTCTAGGGAAATATCCACATGTTGCGAGCCAGTTACGAGAATTTGCGATATCCGCCGGGGTCGATTACGTCGTGCCGAATTCTAATTTTATCGAAAAGCTCCGGGAATTGCTAAGCGGCGAGTGATCGTTTCGCCTTCCTATCCATATTCCCCAATTCTCTGTTTTTCAGGATGGGACCTATGGAGTCGAGCCAGGCTACTCCGTTTTTCTGCTGCCAATCGTCGAGATACTTCTGCAACAAATCATCATTCTCAAGGATTAGTTTCTGTGTGATCTTGAGAGAGAAAGGACAATCGAACATCAAGAGGATTACAGCTTCCCCAGATTCATCTATCCCGGATACCCGATCGTCCTCAGGGGCATCACAGAACGGGCAGCGAAGCGTCAATTATTAGTGAGTTGAAGTTGATCGAAGAAAAGGGTTTTCATCCATTAAGAAAACTAATTGGAAAAGATCTGTTCTAACTGCTTCATTTCACCATAAATAGGTCGTAGTTCGCAAACTGAAGCTGGGTTGCTGAAGTATACAGTTTCGATGTTGAAACCAGAGACTCATTATTTCGAAGTCAAATTACGAGTTTCGGATTTCCGAAATCTTGTTCCTGATCCCGGTTTCTTGAGCGTAAAGATGCCAGTTTGGACTCCAGGATCTTACCTTGTAAGAGAGTTTTCGAAAAATATCCCCGAGGTCAGTGCTACTTTTCCAGAGGCGCAGAGACCCGCGAAGGTTGAGAAAGTGAGTAAGAACGAATGGCGGATAAACACCGAGGGTATCGCAGAGGTGGAAATCGTCTACAAGGTTTATGCTTTCGAATTTTCCGTGAACACTAGTTACCTCGACAATTTTCATGCGGTCATCAACGGTGCCAGTGTTTTCGTCTATGTGGAAGGACTTCAAAACCAACAGGGGTTACTCGAAGTAGTTCCATTTCCTGATTGGAAGCATGTATCCACAGGCCTCGAGCAAGCTAAAGCGTACTCTGGATTTCAGTACACGTTCCCCAACTTTGACGTCTTGCTGGACTCCCCGCTCGAGGTTGGCAACCAGACGGTGCACGAGTTCGAGATGAATGGGACTCTTTACCAGACATCCATCTTCTGTTTGGTCAGGTTTGATGAGGAGCGATTTGTTTCCGATCTGAAGAAAATCGTAGAAGCGACGGAAAAAGTGTACAAGGATATTCCGTATAAGAGGTATCTGTTTCTCTGCGATTTCATGAGTGACAACTCTTTCGGTGGTCTGGAGCACCTGAACAGTACACACTGTATTGCGCAGGTGTTACGCCTGGAACCGGTTCAGGAATATCACGAAATGCTCTCGCTTTTTTCCCACGAGTTTTTTCATGCTTGGAACGTAAAGAGGATGCGCCCCATAGTTCTGGGGCCCTTCGATTATTCAAGAGAAGCATACACCAAATCTCTGTGGATCGCCGAAGGGATTACGAGTTACTACGACGATCTTCTGATACGCAGAGCCGGCATTTTCGATTTAGGCGAGTATCTCGAGGCTTTCAGCAATAATTTGAGCCAGATGAAGAGCCTGCCCGGATCCCGATGGCAGAGTGCTCAAGAAGCCAGTTTCGACGCTTGGATCAAGCATTACCGCCCAAATGAAAATTCACCTAACGTCGTCTTCTCTTACTATACTCAGGGATCGGTGATCGGCTGGATGCTTGATATGGAAATTCGGAAAGCTACTGGATTGGCACGAAATCTCGATGACGCAATGAGGAAGACCTACCGGGATATTTACCTGAAAGAGGGAAGAGGCTATACCGATGAAGAGTTCGAAGAAAACTGCGTCACTGTCGCCGGGTCGGATGCAGTGAAATCGATCTTTTCGGAAAGAGTCGCGGGAAGAATAGATGTCGATTACGACCACTATCTCGGGTATGCCGGATTGAGGCTGATTCCAAAGAAGCTTGAAGCGGATCTGAGCTTTCTCGGGATAAGAGTACGCGATGATTCGGGCAAAGCTGTGGTCAGTACCGTGTTGTCCGGATCACCAGCGGAAAATGCCGGAATGTCAGCCAATGATGAAATTCTGGGAGTGAACGGTATCCGGATGGATAAGTCACGACTAGTATTCTATCTGCCGAACCGGAAACCGGGAGAATCAATTTCGATTTCCGCTTCAAGGCAGGGCTCGCTGATCCAGTTGTCTGCACGCCTAATCGGGAAACCCACTCTCGAGTACCGGATTACCAAAACAAGTGATGCCACCGAGGACGAAAGAAGCCTTTTCCAAGATTGGCTGGGAGCTGATTGGCAGGCTCCAATAATTTATCCCGATTTTCCGAAATCTCCCACAAGAATGAACATGCTGGATTATATTTGAACCGAGAGCATCGAGCAAGGTTTTAAGGAAGGAGCGTCCAAAGTAGGAGTGTTCGTTGCGGCTTGTACCTCTGAGCGAACGCTGATAATTGTAGAATTTTTGGTAGATTAATTTGGGTAAGCGGAAAGTTCTGAACGAAGCCCAGCTAAAAGAAATGGTGCTGGCACAGGAAGGAGAAATGTATGGTCAGGTCGTGAAACTTGTCGGTAGTGACCATCTGATGGTAAAGTGTGCCGATGGTAAGACTCGGTTGGGAAGAATCCGCGGGAAGATCCGGCGAAGGGTATGGATCCGGCTGGGAGATATTGTTCTCCTTGTCCCGTGGGACTTCAAGGAGTCCGACAGATGCGACATCATCTGGCGATATACGGTTTCCCAGGTAGAGTGGTTGAGGGCCAACGGCATGTTGCCCCCAGACTTCCAGTAAGCTCTCGCGTTTGATTAAACTATAGCAGCGTGCAAGGGGCCGAGCTCGGCTTCCGGGTTCGTTACGCCCTTAGCGGAAAGCTCCCTCTTATCAAAAGCACACACGAGGATCGCTGAAGAAGTGGGCAGGGCTTGGCTCATCGATTCATCAAATTTCTTGTAACCAGCTAGAAAGCCCTTTCTCACTAGCATATCCGTTTCAGAAATCACAACGAGAGCTGAAAAACTCAATTTTAACGCCTCCTTTTCAAACGTTCCGATCTTTTCTGTGAGCTCCTTTTCTGATCGGAATTGTTGTTGCCGCGCAGGAAACAGGAAAAATTCTTCGGAGTCAACAATTTTCATTTGTTGCCTCTTTTCGTAGGCTGCAACGTCAAATCCTGTATCTTTCAAAGACAGCCTGATGCCCTTTACACCTTGCTTTCCAGCAATGTAAATTAGGAAAGCATTTTTCTCGTCGACGGCCTCTCGGCAGAGAGAGAATAGTTTTAGCTGCTTTTCTGATTGCGAATCAAAAAAATACGCCGTGTGCAATCCCCGCTCAAGAAGATCTCGATCGCCAGGACCATGAGGGATCTCGGTGCTTGCTTCTGCCATCCTAATCCCGTGAATCTGCGTACCTATTCATGATTGTGGCTTTACTTATCTTATTGTTTTCTGTTAAATGAAAAGACAATTGCGGGAATTGGAGCCAGAGTTTGGACTTTTCAGATAACGAACTACTCATGTTCGGACTCCAAGATCACCAGGCAACACCAACAAAACTTTGGAAATTCAATAGTTCTTTTCAGATCTTTCGAAATTAGCGAATGGGTTGCCCTAAAGCTGTACCCTAGAGAAAATATGATCCCTTGATTCGAACAAATTAATCCCTATCAACCTTCAAAGTAGATAATAGACTCCTTTGTGATTAAACAGTAAGAATCTGAATCATATAGCGCCATGCATCCGGAGGTCATAGGATGATTTAATGCATCACTTACAAGAGGACAATCATTCTCCAATTGAAAACAGCCATCGTGTGTTCTGTTCTGGATTGTGCCGGAACTAATATTCGTGAACGGCTCTTGGAAAATTATTCTTTCGAAGATTCTGGACTCTTGTTTGATGGGAGTCCGATTTATCGGATGAAACCCGAAATTTATCTGGTGACTTCACGTCAGTTCATTGTTAATGTGGACAATAAACTTGATGATTTTCTTGGCGCTGAAAGATCAGTTTTCATATCCAGACACTATGCGGAGAGCGGCATTCCTAGTCTGACGGCCCATTTTACTGGGAATATCGGCAAGGCTGATTTCGGAGGTAATCCCGGAGAGATCGCCAGGTTTTCCCCAGGTCTTTTGAAGAACTATATGGTGAATCTGTGCGCCAATACCAACGAAATCTCAGCTACGTACAACATCACGCTGGAAGCAATGCATCATGGCCCGACCTCATTGAACTCCACGGTTCTTTTCGTGGAGCTCGGATCCTCCGATAAGCAATGGGACGACATGCTGGCGGCATCCAAAATTGCGGAAACTATAATGAGCGCACTGCGGAATCCGAAGAGCTACGATAAGTGTGCCGTATGCATAGGAGGGACCCACTATTCCGAGAAGTTCAACAATTCACTCTTTGATTCGGATTACGCCCTTGGTCCGATAATTCCCAAATATGCCCTGCAATACTTCACTTCAGACATTTTAGAGCAGATCTTAAGAAAAAGCGATCAGCCATTCAGGTATGCCCTAATCGACAAGAAGGGTCTTGGCAAATTCAAAGACGCGGCTCTCAGAATTCTGGACTCTTCTGGTCTGGAAAAGATCTATGTCTAGCTCTTTTCAAAAAGAGACTCCACAAATCGGTCTAGATCAAAGGGGACCAAGTCGTCGTACTCCTGTCCAACCCCCAAGTAGAGTATCGGCCTCTGGGTGACGTACGCAACCGATAGTGCGGCGCCTCCTTTAACATCGGCATCCGCTTTGGTAAGGATAGCTGCATCGAAATCGGTGTACGACAAGAACTCCTTAGCCTGGGAGAGAGCGTCGTTTCCTGCTAGAGAGTCCCCCACGAAGATTTTTACATCAGGCTTGACAACTCTCACGATTTTACCCATTTCCTCCATTAGGTTTTTGCTCGTCTGAATCCTTCCCGCAGTATCAATGATGACGACATCCACGCCATGTGCCGTTGCGTATAACTGGGCATCCTTGGCTACGGCAGCTGGATCAGAGCCATAAGACTGGGCAACCGACTTTATTCTCAAACGATTGGCATGTTCCGTTATCTGCTCAATCGCCCCTGCTCGGTGGGTATCGGCCGCGGCAACTACAGCTGAAAGTTTGTTTTTTTCCAGCAACCTGGCAAATTTGGCGACCGTGGTTGTCTTCCCCACGCCGTTAATCCCCAAAAAAAGAGCGATGAAGGGCCCGGTATGTTCCTTGCGGTTTTGGGTCGCTTTTTGCTTAGCCAATTGAATCAATTCTAGGTGTCTTGTGTTGGTGAATGTCTCTCGGATCGCGGCCTTGAGTTCACCTAGCACGAATTTCTCTCGATCCTCGGAACGAGGGATCTTCAATCCTACAAGTTTCTTGCGGAGGTTACCGGTAAGATTTTCGATCACCTCGGAGGCGACATCGCTTTCGATTAGGCCGACTTCGAAGTCCCATAGAAAGGTATCCACATCCTCTTTAGAAAGCGCAGAGTGTGTCGCTATCTTAGCGAGAGATCCGAGGGCTGATTTTAGTTTGTCAAACATTCAGACCACTCAGACCGTGGTAAGAAAATTACTGACTTTGACCGGTGATTCTTTGAAGGACCGCTCGACTGGAATCCAGTCTCGAACCAATTTCACGCCGTTGCTGTTCAAGTGCAGTTGCAGCCCTCTCGAGCTCTTTTTCCCTTGCCTGAAGAAAGACCTTTGCTGAATCTATATCCTTCTCAAGTGCCACTCCGGCACCTACACTCAAAATCAGACGTTTGCCTTCCACATCAGAGACAGGGAGCAACAACCCGCCACCGATCGGGATTAACAGATCATTCTTCGGCGCCTGCATTAGAGCATCAACAGCCTGTATCGCCGCCCTAAAATCGGCCAAGCCAGCAGAAGCCGCTTGGATCCGGGAGATGATATCGTTGTAATAAGCTTCGAGAGTCTGGATCTCATTAACAAGCTGGTTGAGTTGACGTTCTGCCTGCTCTTCGGTTATTTGAGGTTGGGGGTTGTTAAAAACGGGCAAAGTTGTTCGGTTGCTCAATTTCGAATAATCACTCGCTGGGCAGAAGAGCCAATATGCCGTCTCGGGATATTATCCTTTCTCAGCCGAAAGCTCTGCTGAGTATCACTAATTCGGATCCTCTAGTCAGGGTACCCACTAGAACACCTGTCGTGTTACCTACGACTCCGGAGCTGACAAATGGAACTCCGCCATTGACCGTTGCCGGTTCGGGATCGAAACCCATCGTTTCACCGATCGCTCTCAATTCGTTCTCGGAGGCAATGGGGTGAACGAGGGCCCCAGAATTGGTAGCAGAAATCATCGCGCCCACCTGGATGAAGGATCCAATTCGCATCCTTCTGACGGGAACTTCGAGAGTCGATTCGACTTCTCTGGCTGATTCATCGCTGAAAACATCCGAAATGACTGCGCCATGATCGTTCGCCGCGATCAGGTTGCCTATGGACGTGAATCTAGATTCCAGCCGAAGAACATTCTGGCCGGTGGACTGGGAGAGGTTTTTGACTTCTTCGTCATCCGAAAGCCTCGACAATACAATCCCTTTGCTGTTGGCAGCAGACAATGGGCCCAGCAACCTCGACCCGGCAATGGAGGCCGGAATCGTCTTCACTCGCAACTGACCCGCTATTTTATCCAGTTTTGTAGATGGCACACCGGTAGGTACGAGACAGAATTTTTCGTTGGCTCTGAGAAAAATACCAATGTTAGCGCTCCGATAAATGTCGAAAAGATAAATGTGTGTCAAGCGATTACTTTTACCTTGAGTTTTTTCTTCAAGCGATGGCTTTGATGATCTTAGTAATTGAATGGCTTAGCTAAAGAGTTGGTCTTTTATCAATTCTGTAGTAGAAGGGAAAAGGACTCCAGTGAGTGCTCTTTAGTTCTACGTTGCTCTTGTTGTCTTCGCTGGTTAATATTATAGATTTCACGAAGAGTGTGAATTAGCGCCGTAGAAAGAAAGGGGTGTGAAAGTTGAGGACCGGTTCTGTCGGAAATCGAAACGCGGAGGACATGGTAAACACTCTCGTGAAA
>JASHXQ010000221.1 GCA_030043455.1 Nitrososphaerales archaeon
CGCCGCGCAAAGACTATCGAGTGGGGATGGGTATAGCAAAAATCAAAGCTAATTCTGGTGGATTGTTCTACCAAAGAGTCCCGGTGGGTTCGATCGTTCAGAAAGGTCAGGAAATAGGGGAGATCGTGTCGATGGAAGGAAAGAGTCTGGAAAAGGTGCGAGCGGTGGATTCGGGTCTACTATTCGAATCTTGTTCGAATCCGGCGGTGAATTCCGGGGAAACCCTTGGAGAAATAGCGCTTCTAAAGGATTAAGTTCCGAAGCGATTTTGTTTCGGTATTGGGACACTGTTAGCGATGGAAAGTTCAACGACGAGAACAGGTAAAGGTATCTCTTCCAAGCTGTTCTCGAAGGGGTCGCTGACAGGAACAACAGCCATCGTAGTCTATCTCGCTTTTGCAGATTTTGCAGCCCACTTGATATTCGCAGACAACTATGGATATTTTCGCGATGAACTGTACTACATCGTCAGTGGGACTCAACATCTTTCGCTCGGGTATGTGGATTTTCCTCCTCTAGTAGCTTATTCGACGGCCCTGCTCTATCCCATTACCGGAGACTCTCTCTTTTCCATCCATGTGGTCTCCGCACTTCTTGAGGCGATCCTTGTTTTTGTGGTCGCAATGATCGCGAGGGAAATGGGTGGGGGGAGAAAGGCGCAGATTCTCGCTGCCCTGAGTACCGTCGTCACTCTCGCATTTCTAGCGGACGGGTCGGAATTGAGCCCCAATCCTTTCGATCAACTTTGGTGGGCGGTCCTCGTCCTCGTCGTGGTGGTGATAATTCGCCGGAACGAGCCCAAGCGATGGATTTTAGCTGGGGTAATCGTCGGCTTGGGTCTGCTTTCCAAGCTTACCATCTTCTTCTTCGTTGGGGCCCTGATCGTTTCCTTTTTGGGAATTCCCTCTGCAAGAAAATTCCTATATTCAAAGTGGATACTGGTGGGTGGATTAATCTCGCTCGTCGTCATTCTCCCCATGATTTACTGGAATTTGGAAAATGGATGGCCCATGCTCCAATTCTACCTTGAATTCACCGGTGATGTCGGAGGAGGTGGCCCCATCAATTTCTTCGTCAGCCAGTTAGGGCAGATGAATTACCTTAATGTCCCCATTGTAGCTGCTGGACTTTACTATTATTTCAGATCGATCGATGGACGGCAATACAGAATCTTTGGGTTTTCGTTTCTCCTCCTTTACGCGTTTATGACTATCATAGACATGAAACCATACTATCTCGATCCTACCTATCCGATGTTGTTTGCGGGAGGGGCTCTAGCCATTGAAAAGAGCTCGATCGCCGGAAAAGGCTGGCCCCGGTGGTTTGGCTCGAGGCCCTACCTGGCTGCCTTGGTAGTTTTGGCAATTTTCCTTTCCCCGGTTGTTATGCCGATCCTTCCTCCTGCAACGCTAATCAAGACCTACGGGAGCTCCACCCTTTCGAGTGCCAATAACAGTGTGGCAAGCGGAGAAGCCGGGCCGCTACCCCAAAATCTTGGAGACAGATTCGGATGGAATACTATGGTATCTACCCTTGCACAAGCCTATTCTGACCTGCCTTCCGGCACAAAATCACAGGCCTGCGTCTTCACTTCCAATTACGGGGAAGCCAGCGCGGTCAATTTCCTCGGTAGAAGTTTGGGACTGCCAGAGGCGATCAGCGGTCACAATAGCTACTTCATCTGGGGGCCTGACTCTTGTTCTGGACAGGTTCTGATCACTGTGGGAATCCCCCTGTCTTCGATCGGTACGATCTACAAGAACGTGACTCTCCTCACGACGATTACGTGCCAGTACTGCATGGACATTGAGAACAATCTTCCCGTTTACCTGTGTATGAATCCAAATTTTACTTCGCTAGCCGGTGAATGGCAAATCGCCCGACACTACGATTAATCGGTGCCCGGGTGTTTCAACCCAAATGTAGCCAAAGACCTCTAGAAGTCGTACTTGAGCAAACGTATCATGTTTTTGAAATTCGGAAAGAGCCGCACCAGTCCATACATGAACCGGTATCTAAATTCCAGCGCGCTGATATATTTGGACGAGAAGAGACTCATGGCTGCTAACCTTCTGAGCTTGGGATCTAGGGCATCCACAGATCTAGGATCGTCCACCGCCCACCGGTGTTCTGCTCCAAATGCTTCCTTTAACCTCGCTCTCCCCTGCTCTTGGGCGTACGAATTCATAACATCGAAGGAGATCTGTCCGGACAGGAAATGATCCGTCAGTCTGCCTAGCAATGACTTGACCTCAGTTTCCGAAAGGTACTCCAAGACACCATCCGCCACAACGACAACGGGTCTGTCTCTCGGAAGTTGATCGAGCCAAGCCGAATCCGTGATCGAGGAAGCGACCATTTGATAACCCGGCTCATCCGAAAAGAAAGCCATACGTTCTTTGATAACTTCGGGATAGTCGACGTCATACCAGCCAACCTTGGGAAAAAGAGGTCGGATCCTCTCAACTCTCGAGTCCAGACCACAACCCAAATTCAATACGATGCTATCTGGATGTAATGCGAGAAATTCTTTGGTCCACTCGTCCAACTGTTTTGCCCTAACAACAATTATATTGCGATTTCCAAAACCTCTCGAGGAATCGAAGTTATAGTCGAGCGATTTCACAATTTCATAGGCTTTGTCATCGTGGAGAATAGAGTGCTTCGATCGACTATCCAGAGCTTTCGCGTAAAGGGTGATCAGTAAGGTTTTCTGAACTCCAGTCAGATTGACTTGATGAGTAGAGTCAGAATCTGACTTCAAAACACAGTCAGGCGATTTGTATAGTTCAACAAGATAAAAGATTGATAGGATAGATCACAGGATAACCGAAGCTTGATTAGCCGCTTCGGAGGAAATGTTCTCTCTCTTCACTTACCGTGTAGAATTTACGGCGTGGGTCCGAATTGTCAATCAAAAATCTGGCACTTTCGTCATTGTTGGCTTTCCTCGTAGTCCAGCTCAACATTTACTTCGCCTGGACGTCGCGAGTGGGAATGTCTCGGAGTTTCTACCGAACCTCGGCTCTTCGTTCCTTCTTGGTGGCGGAAGTAAATGGCATTACGAAACTGCAACTCTCTATCCCTGGTCTTTCGAAATACTTCGAGAGTCTTGCCTCAAACACTCGAGCTCTCGGGCCCCGATCCATGCTGGAAATGAAACTTTTCATTGACGCTGAAGTAGTTGCCTTCACTCTTGCCACTTTTAGCGTTTCACTAATTCTCTTTTGGCGAAGTGGGTATTTGGTGGCTGCACTACACGCTGTGGAAATCATGTTCGCAGCAATTCTCCCGCTGGGCCTCGAGATCTATCTTTACGATAGAGGCCAGTTTAACATCCATGCTTCAGATCTTCAAGTGAAAGTGGGATTGGCATGGTTTACCAATGCCGACATACTCTATCTATCCTCGGGAGTTCTAGCGATCACCTTCATGATCGAAATATTGAGACTCCAACGAAAGGGCGTACCCCAAACCAGCACTCCTCAGACCAACGAAGCGGCGCCTATGCTTTCGCGTGGATAGTGCTGTGTTCGCTAGGTCCGGTATTCGTCGTCGCTGACTTTTTCCAACCAGTCCACGCCCTTGCCCTCGACCCGCTCTTGGATGGCTATGTGACTCATGGCGGTTGTAGGAGTTGCCCCGTGCCAGTGCTTTTCCCCCGGTGCAAACCACACCACATCCCCAGCTTGGATTTCCTCGACCTGGCCACCCCAACTTTGTGCGAGCCCCCGACCGAACACAACAACTAAGGTTTGCCCTAAGGGGTGTGTATGCCAAGCCGTCCGCGCACCGGGCTCGAAAGTCACGGTGGTGCAAACGACCCGCGCGGGGTCCGGGGCCTCATTCAAGGGGTCTATGCGGACATTCCCGGTGAAGTATTCCGACTGTCCCTTGCGAGAAGGTTGCGATCCTACTCCTCTGATATCCAACTAACAATCTCCCTGGATGTGTCAAATACCATGAAATCAAGTAAATACGGCAATCTAAGCAGGAAAT
>JASHXQ010000222.1 GCA_030043455.1 Nitrososphaerales archaeon
TAACATGTTCAGTAATATTCCACAACTCTTTCGAAGAGGGATTTTCGATTCTATTCTCAAGTTTTTGATAGAAGGACCTCCCGACCATCCCCTCAAGGTTTTTTGTCCTTCGGACATCACATTAACCTCCCTTTTTGCCCCTCATACAAAGGTTTCTTCCTAAATTTCTACGAAAGTATCTCCCTTTGATGATCGACGATTTCCAGTAAGTGATCGCATAATTCAAAAGTACGCGAGTTAAGGATGCCATCCAAAATCGATGATTACTGAAAGTGCTCGTCAATCAAGGAGAGATCTTCTTTTGAAAGTCTCCACCCGGAGGCCTCGCAATTTTCTCTGATGTGTCCCGGCGAATCTGCTTTAGGAATCGCTACTACGTGATCTTCCCGAGTGAGAAAGTTCAGGGCAATCTGGGCTTTCGTTTTTCCGTACTTAGTAGCCAGCTTGTCCAGCACTTCATCCTTCCTGCGCATTACAGACCCGCGGGATAACGGCGTATAGGCGACAATGGTGATTTTTTCTTTCTTACAATAAGGTATCACATCTTCTTCAGGGGATCTGTTAGAAAGGTTGTACTGGATCTGATTGGAAACAATTTTTTCAGTTGTCATCGCCCGTTGTGCCTCTTCCAGATCAGACACAGAGAAGTTACTCACTCCGATGTGCTTCACCTTACCCTTGCGCACCAACTCCTCCATCGCCTTCATCGTCTCCTTGATCGGAATGCTGGAATTCGGCCAGTGGATCATGTACAGATCGATGAAGGGTGTGTTGAGATGTCTCAAACTGCCATCAGCAGCTTTCAAAACGTCATCGTGATGCAAATGCTGGGGAGATACCTTGGTCGCCAAAAAGACATTGTCTCGAATGCTGGAGATCGCTTTCCCCACTATGGGCTCTGTGCCGTACATCTCTGCAGTGTCAATATGTGTCGCACCTAGTGAAACACCCAGCTGCAGCGGTTCGACTCCGGTATGATAAGCCCAAGTGCCCTGACCTATTTCTGAAATACTTATGCCGGAAGCGCCAAGTGGTTTTAGAAGCACGACCTGTCCCTGAGCTGCCTCACTTGAAGAAAGAACGGTAAAAAGAGTTCACTTTCGCGAGTTCCGATCGACAAATCTATCTTTTTATTTTCAATCTTGCCCACCGAAAAACCGGATAAATTCTTGCCATTCTTGGACGATTGTGGATTGATGCTCGAGCCGCAGGAGGGTCTCAGCGTGGACGATATTGTGGACTGGGCTAAGTACTCCGAAAAATCCGGATATGGCTTCATTTTTCGATCTGACCATCTTATGCCCACTTCCGACTCGAAAATGAACGTGCCCTCTCCTGAGTGCTGGGTAAGTCTTGGAGCAGTTGCGGCGAGTACCCAACGGGTAAAGTTCGGCCCGATGGTCTCCCCGATCGGTTTTCGACAGCCCACCGTGCTTGCGAATATCGCTAACACCTTGTATGCGTATTCGAAAGGAAGAGCGATCCTCGGCGTGGGTGCTGGTTGGTATCGATCGGAGTACGAAGGGTACGGCATAGAGTTCCCGGATCTCAAACAGAGGAAGGAGGAATTCCACGAGGCCCTTCAGATCTTCCGGCCATTGATGGACGGGAAGCACGCTTCCTTCAAGGGCAAGTATTTTTCTGCCGAAATGGATTGCTACCCAAAGCCCGAGAAGAAAATTCCGCTAATTGTGGGAGGCAGAGATTCGCAAATCATCCGGTGGGCTGGAGAGTTTGCGGACGAGCTAAACACTTACAGTCCTTCCGGTAATCAGCTCCAAAAAGCAAAGCGGATTTTGGGGAACAAACTGAATCCCCGAGGCAAATTTATCCTTTCTCAGATGGCTCCCTTTTACATCGGGGAAAACGACTCTGACCTGAAGAAAAGGGTGCAGCGTTATCTCGATGAGATGGGGCTCAAGAAGAAGGTCGAAGATCAAATCAAGGACTTTAGAGAAACCGGGATTCTTTGCGGGACTCCAGACGATTTTATCGCACAGGTTAAGGAAAAGAGAGCCGCGGGGCTGGACAGGTTCTACTTCCAGCTCTGGGATCCTAGCGATAAAGATGCAGCGGAGATCCTAACAAAAACTATGAGAAGGATCTAGAAAAGAATGATCTCCATCGATGGAAAAAAGAAAGCGAAAATCTGAGAACAAACAGGAAGAGGATTTACTCAAGAAGAAAGATCTCGAAAAGCAGGCAAGGAAAAGGACGAGAGGGCCATACAGAAAATCTGCAAGTCCGTAGCTTTTCTTGAGATCAGAAACTATGCCTTAACTTTTCCTAGAAGAGAAGTCAGATCTCGAATCTGAATCTTCTCAAGACCATTCAGAGTATCCATGATGGATCTTTGAAGGTCCGAAGAAACTCTTGGTGAAGCTAATGAGGAAAACTTTTCGCTCGCGGTCTTCCAGGACATGGGTCTCGTGAAAAAGCCTTCGTAATCGAGAGTTTTCTCCCTGAGCGTCCGCCCGTCCTTAGTTTTCACTGTAATTTCACAGGGCATCTTGTGTGGGAACTCGGCACTGAAATCTGGATCGGGTATTATCGTGATCTTTTGCAAAAGGGTTTGAGTATCCGAAGAATTTATTCGATCGGTGGTATATTGTTCCGGCCCCACCCGACCATCAATTAGGGCAACCGCCAAGATGTAAGGGAGACTATGGTCGGCTTCCTCTTTCGTACCGACGTGTTTCTTTTCCCCTTCCTCCCCGCCCCCAATGATATTGAAGGCGACGTCAAAGATCCTTACTTCTGCCGAAGCTACCTCGTTTGATCTCAGCCCCGCAGATCTGAGTTTTAGCATGC
>JASHXQ010000017.1 GCA_030043455.1 Nitrososphaerales archaeon
TGCTCCTCGGACAGCCTCGTCAATATCCCCCTGCCTTCTTTCCGAGTTTGTACTCAGCGCCAATTCGTACTTCCACTTATTTTGTAGCATCATCCTGTCCATGTCTTCTCGTTCGGGCTGCAGGATTCCCTTGGAATCGACGAGTATCAAATTTCCCGGAGTCGCTCCAGCGGAGATCAATAGTTTCGCCGCTGCAATGTTAGCTGCCCCGGCTCCCATGAGCACGATCTTGGCATCCTTTAGTTTTCTGTTGGTCAGAGAGAGGGAATTGTAGAGTCCTGCTAAGATCACACCAGCAGTTCCCTGTTGATCGTCGTGCCAGACCGGGATAGTAAGTCTCTGTTTAAGTTCGTCCAAAATCTGAAAGCATTTTGGGGAGGCAATATCCTCCAAATGGATCGCTCCAAACGCAGGTTCGATGTTTAGGGCGAATTGAATCATTTTCTCAGGCTCATGGGCGCTTACTGGAATCGGGATCGCGTCGACGCCTCCGAGGTATTTGTAAATGAGAGCCTTACCCTCCATAACCGGTAAACTACCCTCCGGGCCGATATCCCCTAGCCCCAGTACTCGCGAACCGTCTGTGAGTATGCAAAGCATATTCCACCTGTTTGTATACTCAAATGAAAGATCCGGATCCTTGGCGACGGCCAGACTCACCGCCGCCACTCCTGGAGTGTACCAAATGGAAAAGTCGTCAAGACTGATTACCGGAACTTTAGGGATATACTGCATCTTTCCCTGGTAATAGCGGGAATATTCAATTGCAAGTTTGGAAGTGTCAATGGCTTTCTTTTTTGCAGGCATGCTCTAAATTTTCCTGATTAATTCGACAAAAGTATGTTGTCAGACGTATGGAATATCCAATCTATCCTTTCGGTTAGGAAGTTATTTGCAAACCTAAAATTCGCTATTTAACAAGTATTATTTGGTCAGCTAATCGTCGAAGAATATTTTCCCTGATCTTCTGAGATCCACTAGATTTTTCTCAAACGAAGATCACACTTCTTAAAATCATTATAAGCGAAAGTCTCTGTATTGTAAACCCCAGGGAAACTGATTTGGTCTCTTTCAAATTCAAAAAAGGAGATTTCGTGATCATAGACGATGGTGGAACTCCAATTGAATTTGAGATTGTAGCGCCTTTGCAACCTCACAAAGGAAACCGATTCGACGGAGAAGTTTTCTACGATGCTAAAGAAGTCGTCTCGGGGGAAAAGCGAACAATCTCTCAAGAAGACATACTTAGACGCGCAACTCCCGTGGACAATTCCGCGCGGCTTTTTAACAAGAAAGACAATTGATTTTTGAAGACTTCGGGAGTTAATAGGAATGTCCGGGGTGCCACGAAATTCCGGCGCGGATTTGTTCCGGGCATATCTGCTTTATGATTCTAGGTGTGGTCCTTGTACTCGATTCATGAAGATCGTCAAAGTGCTCGACCTAAATCATAAGCTAATTCCGGTATCGATTTATGAAACAGAAACTGAAGGCCTAGTTCAGGGTTTGCTATCTTCCACGCGGTTGAAAAGTTCGTTCCATGTTTTGGAGGTTTCGCAAAACAAAGCCGAAGTCTATAGCGCCGGTGACGGTCTGATCCGCTTGACGCGATACGCCCCCGGCGGCTCTGTTACGTACCCAGTGGTATCTCATGCAAAGTTCCTAAGACAGTTTCTCAGGTGGGCCTATTTTCAAGCTACCAAAATCCGAAAGGCTTCCAAGAGCTGCTCCCTGACCCCCAGTTGAGTTCAGAATTTTATCCGTAAGGAGACTGCGTTTGTTTTTCTGAGGAAGTAGGAAGAGTCCTTCGAAGAATTATTTCAAAGCGTAAAGAATTGTCTTCGTTAGAATTTTGCTCTGCTCCCTTCTCGGAAATTACTTCTCCAGTCTTGGATTTTCCGCCCGGTTGGACGTCGGCAAAGGCCAACCCCTTTGGCGGTACTTGACGAAAGGTTTCAATCTCCGTTCTCGCAGCTATCAGAGCACTGGGAACTCTCAAATCAATGAACTTTGGAGCCCCATCCATAAATCGCCCCAGATCTGTCGCAAGTCGTTTATCCTGCGTCCGAATCAAGATCCAGTAAATGATTTCTTTTCCCTTCATGTCGGGCGTCGGCATTGTCCGGGTTTCGAATTTTTCAGCCTCGAATTCGAAATTATTGAGCTTGATCCAGACCAACTATTATTGAACACAAGTCCCTTTGAATTAGAGCATCTTCTCTTATCTGAAAATTGCTCCACCAAGTAGGGTCTCATTGCTGTAAAATGTCTTTTCCAAGGACGGGAAATCATCCCGATAGAGACGAAGAGGGATGGATGGGGAAGAATAAAATGAAGAAAGCTATTGCCGCTCCCACCCATACAAGCGATAAAATTCTCTGCCACTTCAATGAGTCGGGGGAAATGAAAGTGATAACCATCGGAATCCCCAGACACAGCGCCGGGTCCGTATTTACGAAGTAGAAGGAGTACACCACTCGGTGATAAATTCCAGACAAAATCAAATTGGGACCGTACGTCCCAACGATCAAGGCGACGATGAGAGCGTCTAGTTGTGTCGCCATCCGTCGGATTGCCTTGAAAATGATCACCGGAACAATAATCCAAAAGCTTAACCAGATTACCAAATTACCAATACCCAGCCAGTCAATGGGATGTAAGTAGGTTTTGCTCAGAACCTGACCCGTGCTGGAAGTTGTCGTGATGGTAACAGTTGTCACGTAGTACTGAGCCGGGCTCACATCAAGAGGCAGCACCCAGTACCACGCAAGATGTTGCCAAGGTTGCTGGTAATCGGAAGGTGTCATTGTCAGGGCTGTGTGGTAACTGTAATAATACTCGAAATTCTGCCAGAAATAGTTCACGTAGTCGTAATGAGATAACGTAGTATTCGTAGTAGTGGTAGAAGTGCCATTACTGACAATGACTACGGTTCCAACAGTGGATAGAGTGCCTTCATAAGGATGGTAGATTTGGTCGTACGCTGTCAGGGGAATACCCACGACTGCAATTAGTATGATCGCGAATGCGATCAGAATCTTCAGATTGGGCATCGAGAAAAGTTGCTTAGCAGGAATCCTCCGGGTAGCCCAAACATGATAGAAAAAGAGCGCAATGATGAAGTAAGTGCCCCATTCCTTGCTCAGGACACTCAGCGCGAATCCAACAGCCGCCCAGTAATAATGCTTCTTGAAATACGCGAGAAAGCCGAGCAGCGCAAAGAAGATCGGAGGTCCCTCAAGTAGCGCGAGTGAAGTGTGAATGAAAAAGAGCGTCTCAAAACCTAGAAGACTGGCGGCGATGAGAGCTTTCTCCTTGTTAAAGAAAAGCAGTGCTAGCTCGTAAAATACACCGACCGTAGCAGTTCCAATGAGAACATAGAATATTCGCCATCCGAAAAAGTCATTCCCGAAAAGATAGATTCCGAGAGCGACCCAGATTTTACCGAAGAAAGGATGCTCTAGATTGCTTGCCACAAAATGTAGCAAGTCGAGCCCCGCCGGAACATAATAGGCTTCGTCGAACACGTATTGCGGTGGATTGTTGCCATTGGGAAACGACATTGCGAAGATGTGAAGCACGAGCAGAATAAGCAGTAAGTGCCCAATGTTGAAGCCATTGACCACTCCTCCGAAGACTCTCATCAGCTGTTGCTGGACTTTCTCTTGAGCCGTGCTCGCAACCGCTGGAGAGGTCGCCGAAGCCTCGGAAGAAGAGGAAGGACTTCCAGTCCCCCCACTCACAGTGCCAGTCTCGTTATCTGATTCACTCAAGTTATGTCGTTCTCAAATCTTGGTGAGTTTCTTCGAGAAACCGAGAATACCTAACATTGTTGCTAAGTAAATTTGTCGCAACAATGCAAACGCCTGGGGTACGTTAGGTGTCACATTGTTGGGCTGAAATGCAAACCAGAACAAAATAATTCCGATATCGGCCAACTCAAACAGGTAAAAGAGAGACAAGGGTATCATTGGGACAAGCGCGAGCAGAGGTAGCAAGTCGAGATTCATCTGAGGAGTAGCGATGTATGAAAAGAGGATGAAAGCCCCCAGAATCATTAGTGACCTGACCAGAAGAGGTTTGTGCCGGAAAAAGATGTAAATGGAGAGCGCGGAGCCTGCCACCAGCACATAGCTGATATCCTTAGCTAGACCCCAGCTATTCTGGTTGTTGAAAATCCATACCAAGAAGCTGTCCTCGAGGCCCCAGTTCTTCAAAAAGGTGTAGCCTGCTAACCAAGTGTTGAAATTAGCGATCATAAAAGGAACGTTCAGAGCGCCCACTACTGCGCCCATTATCACTGTGAAAGAGATCCGCTCGTTCTTGGAACGTAGCTCCTGCCAGAATAAAGGGACCAAAAGTGCCGGAGACAATTTAGTCGCGATGGATAGCCCCAAGAACAGAGCACTCCATTTCATTTGCTTTCTTGCCATGAAGAAGTAGAGCGACATAACGACGAAGAGAGTCTGAACTATGTCAAAATTATAGGCTCCGTAGAGGAGCAACGAAGGAGCGAAAATCGAGTAAAGGAGTTGCCGATTCCAATTGAGCCCCAGATATCCAAGAAATTGGTATACATAGTGCGCCATGAAAAGCGCGACAATGAGCAAGATTCCAAATTCGATGACAGAGAAAATGTAGACATTGCCTCCGCTTGCCCACCCGCCTAACCACAGAATCAACCCGCAAATAGGCGGATATTCAAACACGTAAGTAACGTAGGGAATCCCCACTACGACTTCCCTCAAACCGCTGGGTGTGGATCTTCCCCAGAAGGAACCTAAGAAATCGCTGTAGAATTGGGGAGAATTGTTGATGGGGAAGTGAATCAGAATGCTTACGAGAAATGAAACTCCAGCAGCGAGCATTATCGATGTATATTGAGGATCGTTCAGCAGATCCTTTAGCTTGGCCGGAAACCAGTCAGCATTCGAATTGTCGAACTCGCTGCGCATCTTGAAAGAGCTAATCCTCGTCAGGCAGGAAAGTTTCGAGCGGACCCTTTCCGAAAGCTGACAAATCCTTGCTGCGTTTTGAAGGAGATATATTAAATTCTAAACTTGAGAACAACGAAGCCGACGAGAAACATCGCTCTCGGTTCCGAAATTGGGGAGTCGCGTCGCCCGTTTGGGCATTCCACAAACAAATCAGCTTCTGTTAGTTGATATCACAAAGCTAATTTAGCTCCCACAAAATCCGGCTCTTCCGATCTAAGTCTTGCAAAATTCGTTACAGGTCTCCACCACTAGATCTATCGCGATGATAGGGCTTTTCTCAGCGCTTTACATCGTTACCGCGGGTTTGACCTCGGTGATCACCCAGGTGGGATATCCGGAACACTTTCTTCGGGGCATATTCATGTCTTCTCTTATTCTCACAACGCGGAGACGATGGAGCGCAACATTGATGGGGATCGTTTGTGGTTTGATTTTTCTGGCCGTACCCGCTCCGGCGCCGTATCTTCTGCCTTCCACTGTGGTATCCGGTGTGGTTTTTGATCTTGCTCTAATCCTTGGGACAAGATATGGTTCGGTCCTAACCCAGACTCGTCTAATGGTGGGCGCGGGGTTGAGTGGTTTCGCCGAGTCGGTGGTGGCTCTCCTTATACTGACAATCTTTACCCCCGGAATCTTGGGCAAGACTTTCGATGCTCTCGCTTTGGCATGGTCAGCGGATATTGTCCTGAACATCGTATTGAGTATCGCAGGGGCGTACATTGCCTTCCGATATCTTGGCAATAGATCGTCAAGGCGGAGGGCTCAAGTCACCAGCCAGTAGAAGACCGCCACATCCTATAGTTCGGTCAAGCAACGAACAGGATGAACTGAATCACCGAGCCGATTAGGATTGCTCCAATTAGTACGGTAGTAAAATCTCTCATTTGGTGACTCGACTTGCTAGTGTCCGCGTAATTACTTAGCTGGGGCCTCAAGCTCTGATAGAGGATAGGGCCAGCGACGAAGCCTCCTATTGCCCCGCCCAAATGCGCGACATAATTGACGTTGGCAATAAGAAAGCTACTCCCCACAAAAACAATCAAAAAAAAGACAAGGGTGGTAAGCTCGATCCTGTTTTCTTTGGCCCACGAATAGGAAAAAACTGCTGCAATCAGCCCAAATATTCCTCCGGAGGCCCCGGCACTTGCATATTGGGGGCCTTCAATCAGGGTAAGCAGGTTTCCCAGAATAGCTGTAAGAAAAAAGATGAGAAAGTAGCGTGGCATATTGAATGTATCGTCGCTGAGCCTGTCCAGTATGAGCACAGCTACCGCGTTGAAGCCAGCATCGAGGGGAGAATCTGTAACCAGAATCGAAGTAAACAGCTCGTAAAACTGGTGCAGATAGACCACGATAGCATTGTTCTGGGCAAGCAAATCCGTAGCTGTGAAAGATCCACAAAATGACACGAGGGATTTGGGGCACGGCGAAAAGAGATCTCCGACCAATCCAAAGAAGTATCCAAGAACTATTAGGCCGGCGAGCAGCCAACCTGGACGAAGGTTCCGCCAAAAGAGGGATTTTTGATCTTCCATGATAGCCCTTATCTCAAGGGAGAAAAGAATCCAGAGCGATTTGTGTAGATAAGAACGTATAAGCAGACACGGATTGTTTTACTGCTTCTTCCCTTTGGCACTCATGGGCATTTCAGCAAGAAGCTCCAGTATGGAATCGCCCAGATTGGAAGTTCCAACTGGGTCTGTAGAAACTAGAAGGATGTGATCTTGATCCAAGTTGAAAGTGTAGATGTTAACTTTTTCTCGCTTGTCTAGAATGTACCTGCGGCGGCCGAGGTATTTGTTCCAGTCATTTCCGGACCGGTGCATTGTAGTCCACTGCAGATAAAGCTGTTCCGCCTGGGACGCCGGCTCCAAGGATTTGATCTCTGACCGCATGCCACCCTTGATCAATTTGCCGTCAGGACCAATAATTGCAGCAAATCTTACCGAGGGATTTTGTCTCAGCACGTCCTCGATATTCGGCATCCAAACCAAAAGATTCGCTAAAGGGTATAAAAAATTGCTACAGGGCAACAATAGAATTTGTCGCTCACTGGAAGAAACGCTCATCAACCCAGAGCTATGTCAGACTACTTTTCAAAGAGTACTAGCCCTTTTCAACCCCCAAGACAGAAAAGATAATCGATAGATGGGGTTAAGTCTAAAGTCCGGGAAGTCTATCGGCAGATACTAGATTCTTAGTGCAAATTGCCCTAATTTAAGAAGTTTGGGCTTCCCAGACAGATCGGGGAACTCTTCTGATCGATCTCGGAAGATGAGTTGAATATGTTTCGGCGACGGTTACTCGTTGGATTTGTCTTCTTGGCGAACCCGTCTAATCACAAGAAACATCGAACCCGCGGCTAAGACAACTGAGCTAATCGAAAGAATTCCAAAAATTCGGAACGTTTGAGAGTCGACCTTATTTGCATCTGCAACTGAAGAAGAGCTGGTGAATGAACTGAAAATCGAAGGTTGATTTGATGATACGACGGTTGTTACCGCCGATTCGATCGAGGTGATCGCGGAGCTGTTCGTCACGTTTGTCGCAGTAAGAGCAACGGCGCTCCCGTTTGTCAATCCAGCAATTGTAGAAGAGGAAGCCGAGGGCGGGTTGGTGGCTGTGGAATTAGAGGGTACTTGGGAATTAATCAGACCTGATACAGATGTCGAACTAATAGATTCAGAAATCAGTGTGTGAACAGGTTCGGTACTTGAAGTAATACTAGTTGAAAATGTGGGAGTTTGAGAAGAGCTCATCAAGGAGGATGTTGAAGCCGACTGGTAATTCGATGGTGATCCCTCGGAGTTGGCATTGCGAGTCTGAGACTGCCTGAGCAACGGGGAGCCCTGTTGACCAACAATTGCTGGCGAAGAAAGGACTCCTAAAATCACGAGAGCGCAAGCTATTGCCAGAATTACATTAAGAACTGGCCTGTCCGGAAAGTTCATAGATCTGCCTCGGGTATGGATACAGCTTCGAGAGACTGCTTCATAGTTCTAGTTATCAGAACAGCAAGGATGGAATAGTTCTCATTTCCATCAACACCCTCTTTCGAGGGCCATAGCTGCGCTGAGAGGCTATTAGTAGAAAAGAGAAAGTGCCAAAGCCAAAGCAAGAAATAAAGAAGCCGTATCTGTACAAGTTTGATGCC
>JASHXQ010000018.1 GCA_030043455.1 Nitrososphaerales archaeon
CCTGTGCTATAGGAGACGCCTCGAAGTACTTCTGAAGGTCTGATGTACTCTAACTCCTCACTCGGAGAAGAGCCCAACCTTACTTCTCCATCTCCGACCCATACATTCTCGACTTTGGCGCTGTAACGGATGAGCTCCACTACTTCGTTGATGTTAGTTTGACTTTCGTGAGTTGGTGGAAAATGCCGGAGCGCAAAAGGAGATCCAAAATTCGCGAGGTCAGAACTTCCACCCTGTTTCTGCAACTTGATTTGCAGCGTCAGCAATCGATCTCCGTGTCTCGTGCAAAAGCCACTGACATTTACTCCCGGTCTGGGTCCTCCGACTAGAGGATTCAACGGATGCAGCCAGCTTGTTAGAATTCGATCTGCTAATTTCTTCGGATGGCCGTTGATCCACCCACGGATGAGGGACGTATCATTGTCCACCCACATGCAAGGACAAAAGAATCCTCTTTTGTCTCCGTATTTGCACGCAACGGCAATACCGGCTTCGTGATAGACTGTCTGTGCAGGATCCAGAAAGTACGCGTCGGGATTACTTTCGCTAACTCCCACAATTCTAGCTATGTATGCGGAAACTGTCCCGTCGACAACCTCCAAGCTATCTGGAATGAGTTTGGCTAACCCTTCTTTTTCTGCCCTGAAATAAACGGCGATGTAGTCAGCTCCGTAACTCCACGGTCCTTCTTCAACGACGGAGCCTTTCCCATTTGGCGTAAGAAAGTGAGTGTACGGTTTCATTTCCAAGAATTGCCTTTGACTTACGCTATTTATTTGATGATTCCTACTGGAGCAAATTTGGGAAGTAAGTCCACCTGTTTTTCTTAGATCCCTTTCCAAAGGGTCGAAACGATTTTAACGGTTCTTCCAAAACGGCTTATCTCTCTTAAGGCTACAAAGAATGCTGAAAAGACCGACCCTCCGGTCGCGCGGAAATTTAGGCGGTTTCCTGAAACAGCGCCTTCTAACCGCGGTATTGGTGTTCTTTGTGGTTTATGTGATCAACTTTGTTCTCCCAAGATTGGAACCGGGCAATGTTGTCACAGTCTTGGCAAATTCAGAGATTCTGCCCCAGCAGAGAGAGCAGATCATCAAAATGCTTGGAATCAATCAACCCTGGTCCACTCAGTTTCTCATTTATCTCAAGGACACCTTCGGTGAGTTTCCACCGAGTTTTGGTGTGTCCTTTGCCCACTTTCCCCTGACAGTCTGGTCGCTGGTCAGCTCCGCTCTCCCGTGGACTCTGTTACTGGTTCTAGTGTCTCAGGGAATCGCCTGGGTGGGTGGAGTGCTCTTGGGAGCTTGGTTGGGATGGAGGAACGGATCGAGGATCGATTCTGCAATGTTCACGATTTCCAATTTCATGTGGGGTGTCCCGAGTTATTGGCTTGCCACCATTCTGATTTTCATTTTCGCCATAAAGCTGAGAATTTTTCCCGCGGCGCTTTCCACGAGCGGCTTGGTCACGGGTCTGAGCCTCGCCCAAGCCCAAAATATTCTGAGTCATGCGTTCCTTCCCATACTCACGCTGGTCCTCCTGAACCTACCCATCCACGCACTCGTCATGCGAAATACGATGGTCAATGTGCTGCAAGAGGACTTTATCACTGCAGCGAAGGCGAGGGGATTGAAGACGAGAACACTCATCCTGGGTCACGCGGCGCGCAATGCCCTGCTCCCCAGCATCACTAACCTCGCCCTGAGCTTCGGGGCAGTTCTGTCCGGAGCCTATCTCGTCGAGATCATTTTTTCATACCCGGGGATGGGCTATCTGATCGAACAGTCGGCCCTGAACCGAGACTATCCAGTCTTAGAAGGAGTATTCTTCTTCTCCGCGATCCTTGTGATCGTGGCAAACATCGTCGCAGATGTCGCGTATGTCTATCTGGATCCCAGAATAGAGTATTAGAACATGGCAGATTTGGGAGCGTATCTCAGGCGGAGATCCGAGGATCTCCGGATAATTTGGCAGAGCCCATCCGGAAAGGCCGGTATCATAATTGTTGGAGCATTTGTGGTCATAGCGCTCTTTGCTCCGTGGATAGCGCCATACAGCCCCTTTGCCTTGTCGGGTCGTGCCTACCTGCCCCCAAGCTGGAAGCACGTACTCGGGACAGACGATCTCGGGGAGGACATCTTCAGTCAGTTGATCTTCGGCACCCGGGGCTCCCTACTGATAGGAGTCTGCGCGGGCGCGATCGCGACCTTCGTGGGAACTGGGATCGGTCTCGTCGCCGGATACTACTCGGGAAGATTGGGCGAGGGGCTCATGCGCCTTACTGACGTGGTACTGGTATTGCCCCTGCTGCCCCTGCTGATCGTGATCGCATCTATTTTTCCTTCGAGTATCTGGCTGGTCATCGGTGTGATCGGTCTCCTCTCCTGGCCCTCCATGGCTAGGGTGATCCGTTCGCAGACGCTGACTTTGAAAGCGAGGCCCTTTGTTGACGCTAGCCGGCTGAACGGGATGAACGATTTCGAAATCATGCTGAACGTCTTACTCCCCAACATGATCCCTCTGGTTGTTCTGTACTCAGTCTTTGCGATAGTAACGGCAGTGGTGGTCGAGGCGGGACTCGATTTCATTGGTCTGGGCTCGATTAACAACCTGAGCTGGGGTATCATGCTCTTCTTTGCCCTAAGCAGAAATGCCCTAATTAGGGGGGCTTGGTGGTGGTTCGTCTTCCCCGGAGCCATGATTGCTGTTCTCGGGATAGGGTTCATCATGCTAGGACATGGAGCAGAGCGTCTTTCGAAAATCAGGACTTAGGGATCCTTCTCCCAAAACAAAAGGAAACAGGTGGGATAACCCAATGGAAGAAATAAAATCGCAGCACCCTATGGTGGAGATCAACGATCTCGTGGTCTCGTACCTAACACAGAGGGGGGAGCTGAGAGCCGTCGATGGTGTCAGCCTGACTGTAGACAAGGGTGAAACACTCGGAATCGTGGGCGAGTCCGGATGCGGTAAGACGACGCTGGCATTGAGCCTTCTTGGGATGAACGCGCCTGGCAGAATCATTGGTGGAGGTGTGAAGGTCGATTCAATCGACGTTGCCAACCTCCGTGGGGAGAAACTTCGTCGATTTAGGTGGGAAAAAGCCTCGATGGTATTTCAATCCGCCATGAATGCCCTAGATCCGATAAAAACTGTCGAATCCCAAATAGTCGAGACGATGATCCAGCATCGCGATATCTCCAAGCAGGATGCCAGAAGGCGCGTGCAAGAGCTTCTGCAGCTCGTGAATATCGATCCCTCTCGGGCCGAATCCTACCCACATGAACTCAGCGGAGGAATGCGCCAGCGGGTGGTGATTGTGATGGCACTCTGTTTGTCTCCTTCTCTTTTGATCGCCGACGAACCCACCACCGCTTTGGACGTGGTAGTGCAGGCCGGGGTTTTGCGCACACTCAAGAGCCTGCAAAAGGAATTCCGTCTCACGACCCTGATCATAAGTCACGACATCTCCATAATGAGCGAGATGACCGATCGCATCGCGGTGATGTACGCAGGTAGAATCGTAGAGATAGGCGCGACACGCACGATCATTGACAAGCCGCAGCATCCGTACACCCAGGCACTCCTGAATGCCGTACCTGTGGTCGGGGAAGGGCAGATTCAGGTAAAGGGCATTCCTGGATCTCCCCCCAATTTGTACCACCCGCCGAAAGGTTGCAGGTTTGCTGCACGATGCCCCTTTGTATTTGAACGATGCAACATGGAAGATCCGCAACTGATCTCAGATGGAATAGATGCAGTAGCATGTTGGTTGAGAGAAAAATAGACCAGGACTCTCACGACGGTGTCCTGATTGAGATCGACGATCTCTACGTTCACTTTAAGGCTAATTACACATCTGGAACCGTAAATCTTCAAGATACCAAAATTGTTAGGGCAGTTGATGGAATAAATCTGAGAATCGACAACGGGGAGATCCTCTCGCTTGTGGGGGAGAGCGGCAGCGGGAAGACGACTCTCGGACGAACCATAGTCGGCCTCTCGAAGCCGACGTCGGGTCAGATCTTTGTGGCCGGCAAGAGGGTAGACTTTCGGAAGCGGGATGCACTCCGAAAGCTCTGGAAGACGACCCAGATGATTTTTCAGGACCCCTACAGCTCCTTCAATCCTCTTTCAACGATCTACGACGCGTTGAGAGTACCAGTCAAGAAATTCAAACTTGCCCAGACAGAGGAGGAGACGCGTAATTTAATTGAGGCAGCCCTGGGAGACGTCGGTTTGGATTACGACGAGATTGCGAAAAAATACCCGAACGAGCTCAGCGGGGGCCAACGGCAGAGGGCATCCATCGCTAGGGCCCTAATTGTGCGACCCGAGATCATCGTCGCGGATGAACCGGTCTCAATGCTGGACGTCAGTCTTCGTGCCGGCATATTAGAGCTGCTCAAAAAGCTAAATGAAAAAAATCATCTTACCATCGTCTTCATCACTCACGATCTGGCGGTGGCGCAGTACATTAGCAATCGGATCGCGGTGATGTACAGAGGAAAGATCGTCGAACTTGCAGTTGCGAAAGATGTAATTCAATCTCCGGCGCATCCCTATACCGAACTCTTGCTTAGATCGGCCCCCCGTCTCAGAGGCGAACAGGGCTGGTCTGAGAAGCAGGAGCTTGTGTTTAGGACGGTCGACGAGGCAACGTTCAGGGGCTGTTCCTTCTATCCGAGGTGCCCTCTCGGAATCGAGAGATGTGTGGTTGAAGAGCCCAAGTTAGTGGAAATTAAACAAGGCCATAAAGCGGCTTGTCACGTGAGAGCTGCTAATCCGCTCAAAGTTTCGAATTAGGCTGGAGGGTTTCGTTCGGCTCTCTCTCCAAGAGCGTCCGGTATCGCGGCGAGAGATAACGCGAACTTTGCCGTTATCTTCGTCCACCACTATCCGGATTACACTTTCCCGTTCTTGGTCAGTCATGCAGGGAAATTCTCCCAAACTCCCCACGCAGATTACACCGTGAACCCCACTGTCGATCGCGTTGCGGCAAAGCCAGCGCGATCCATTTTCATCGATTTCGCCGAATTGGTGAAAGGAGTTACGAGAGCCGGGATTACTCCATGAGGATCCCCTTACAAAATTTTCGAGAACACCCGATTCCGCATACGATATAAGTTGTGTTTAGGACAGGTGCCTCGCGATGATCGAAGACATCCAAGTAAAGAGGGGAGCCATCCCGCTGACCGAGACATCGCCTCCACAGCTCTGGGTAGCCGAGTGGAGAACCCAGCTCTTCGTGAAGGTGACAGCGAACGGAAGCGTGGGATGGGGTGAAGTCTTACCGGCTGCAGGTAATACGAGGGAGCCCTATATTGCGATGATCGAGAGATTTGCAGAAAACTTGCGCGGCGAGGATGAGAATGAGATCCGAAAGCTCTGGAACATGATGCGCAAGTGGAGCTTTACCGGAGGTTATGGTATTACTACTGGAGCGATTTCCGGCATCGACATCGCGCTCTGGGATCTGCGGGGAAAGAAATCCGGTGAGCCCATTTCAGAGCTGTTCGAGTCGGAAGAGCCCGTCATGCCTAAATTGCGTCGCTACGTCTCCCTTTCGAGATATGGTAGCAACGAACAGCTTCGCATAGTCGTGGGCAGCCTTCTTGAGAAAGGATACAGGTCAATCAAGTTACACCAGTCTCCCGGAGATACCCTTGAAGCAGTGAAACTCCTGAGAGATTCCTTCGGCAGGGATTTCGAGCTCATGGCGGATCTGAACTGCGGTTTCAGCTACAGGGAAGCGGACGAGTTTATGCGGAGGGTAGAAACTTACGAATTAAGGTGGACCGAAGAGCCAGTGTGGCCGCCGGATGATTTTGAGTCTCTTGCAAAGCTTAACAAATTGGGCCCGGTCGCTGCGGGCGAGAATTGTTTCAGCATTCACGAGTTCGACCGGCTTCTAAAGCTCGACGCCCTAACTTTCTACCAGCCGGATGTTGCTAAGTGTGGCGGGATAACGGCCATGGCAGAAATTCTCAGGGCGATAAAAGACCATGGGGGGAGGATCGCTCTGCACACCCGACCGCAAAATGGCTGGGTGGGTCTGGTGGCAGGAGCTCACATAGCCTCGTGTATCGATGCGGGAGCAATCGTCGAGAGTCCTCCCAACAACGTTCCTGAGAAATATTTCCAATTTACTGGGAAAATGAATAACGAGTCGATTCAGGTCAGCGGCCCGGGTCTTGGGATCACTCCGGTAGAACCGATCCCGGAATCGACCGGCTCTCCGAAATTGCTACGCTTTCACTAGCGGGTACACTGCGCGGGCTTCTGCGGTGAGTTTTTCTTCCTCAGGCTGCCCAGGGGGGTAAATCGGCAATCTCGGTCCTCCCATATCGTAGCCTCGGATCGCCTTTACCAGAACGTAGTTAGCCGCCCACTGGCCGTATTTTTTGGCTAGCCCAGCGAGAGCGGTGATCGTTTTTGCGCAGCAATGGCGTCCGAAAGTTTTGCCGGAAGATCCGTGGCTTTGACTAAAAGTTCCGGTACGTAATTGGCGCTACCAGCGACGCAGCCGTCGATCCCCGATCTCACGGCGGAGGTTACGACCGTGTCCGGTCCGGAATAAACGATAAAGTCGTTCCCCAGCTCGTACTTGAAAGAGAAAATGTGCGTAAGTCCGGAATGGGGTCCTTGATCCCGATGACATTCCCTTCTGCCTGAAGAATTTTTTTGATGATCGCGGGAGTGATGTCGTAGCCGGTCGCGAGGGGATAATTGTACGCAATTACCGGATACATCTTGGACAGCGCGACGAAGTACTTTACGACCCGTTCGTCGACCATTCTGGGATAGAAGTACTGTGGAGAATCTCATGAACCAGGAGGGAGTGCTTATCA
>JASHXQ010000223.1 GCA_030043455.1 Nitrososphaerales archaeon
GCGGATACCGAGTCAGCAATCGTCCTTGGGACGCCACAGGTGATGGCGGCCGCTCTGACCAAGATCGGTATGAGGCAGCTCTATCACGAAAAATACAGCCCTGCAGCAAAGCTCGTGGACTGGTTCCAATTCGATCCGCACCCCCCGATTTATTTCAGGGTAAAACGAATGTCGGAGTTCGACTCTAAAACGCAGGTGAAGCACGCGTTTCTTTTCTCTTTGAGGGACTGCATCACTGGCTTCTTTGCTGCTTTCTAAGGGAGTCGAAACGATCTAGTTATAGCCAGTCACGAAGGGTTGCTTTTCAAGACAGTCAGGATGAGTTTTGAAGAACAGCTGAAGGCGTACGGGGGCTTCAAGGGGCTATTCGCCAGGTTACGCGGTGAAGGAATCAATCTTGAGGCTGAGCTCGAAAGGTTTCTGAAAAGTGAGAGTGGCTTGTTTTCATTAGCAAAATTCTCCGTTAATTCGGTGGGCGATGGGTCCGCGGAGCTGTCTTTTCCTTTCAGTCAAACGATCGCAAGGCATGGAGGTATGGTTCACGGGGGAATCTCATCCTTTGCTCTAGACAACGCGGGCGGCATCGCGGTGATGACCAATAATACTGGGATAGATCAGGTGACACTCGAGCTGAAAATCAACTTCCTAGAGCCTCTAAGAAGAGAACCGTTCACGGCCAAGGGCTTCGTCATCCGCCACGGCCGAACCACATCTGTTGCCGAAGCAGAGTTACGCGACAATGACGGATTACTTTGTGCCAAAGCTCTTGGAACCTGGTACATGATTCACTGAAAATAAGGCGGAGATCCCTTTTGGGATCTTTCTTTCGCTAGTCAGGTCGAGCACTTAAAATAGCGGCCGTAGATGGGAGAAGCACGCTTGCTGACCGGTCAACTTTTTGCGTATGGTATTCACATCGCGAGCAGTCTCTCCCGTCTCGCGATCTTAGCACCAACCTCATTTTGCGAGAGTAAGATGTCTCGTAACGCTGGACGAGACTTTGTCCCTGACGTTGTCATGAACTACTAATTGAGGAAAAGATCCGGCCCACAAGATCATGACTTAAAGTGTTGAAAGATGAGTGACCTGCCTTTCAGTGAACGGGTGCTGAATACTGTTACCCGTTCGATAGATACAAAGTATGGTGAAGGGGTAAGGCAGGTTCTGTACTGGAAATTTCAAGATCAGACAAAGCTCGAGCCATCAGATATTGCAAAGAAGCCGCAGTTGTTCGTGGACTGTATGAAACAGATTTTTGGAACCGGGGCCGCCTCCATTGAAAGAACAATAACTGAGGAAATGTGCCACGAGTTCAAAATAGTAGTTCCGGGCGAAGCTAGCTTCACCAGGGCTGTGGAGATTGCTAAGTCAAAGAGGTTGAAAGAGGATCTAACAGGAATGTAGCCTCCCTCTTTCTAACTCGTTGATTCTATTGCTTGTAACCAATCTTCCTGAGAAACGAACGACGGGTCGAGACATCTGATTCGGTCTCGAGACCTAATGGTGAATATCCGTCGATCACCCCGAGAATACCTCTTCCCTGATCGCTTTGAGCAACAATAACTTGGACTGGATTGGCGGTAGCACAGAAAATCTGGCAGACTTCACTCAAGTTTTTTAGGGCATTGAGGATGTTAATTGGAAAGGCACCCTTCAGATAAATAATGAAAGAGTGGCCTGCACCGATTGCCAGCGCACCCTTCCCTGCGAGATCTTTCAGATCAGGGTTAGTCCCTTCGCCTCTTACCAATCTGGGCCCAGAAGCTTCGCAGAAAGCAAGCCCGAACTGGATTTCGGGTACGCTACCCACAATAGCCTCGTAAAGGTCTTCCGCGGTTTTGATAAAATGAGCCTGACCGATAATTACATTGTTCCCGTCCGGAACATCGATCTGCACCAACGACGTTTCGAGCATCGACTACGAATAATTAACGAGAACCTGTTAGAAGTTTTCTCCTGCTGTGTTAGAGTGATCGCCTTAATCCAGCTCAGTTTATCCTGCTATTTCCAACATACAAACTATCCCCCTGAATCAGGACTGCGTACTCTGGTAAAGGGCTCGGCGGTGGACCTCCCTCCACGGTGCCGTCGATAGGACTGAACACTCCGGCGTGACAGGGGCAATAAATTTCCGAGGACTCGTATTGGACCGTGCATGGCCTGTGGGTACAGGTGGCACTGAAGGCTCTCCACTGAGCGCTCGCGTACACCAGAATCGAATTTCCAAAGTTGGGATGCGTAAAGTAAGCGTAGCTCTTGCCTGAAAGCTGACTCATGGATGCAACCAAAAAGTATCCACTTGAGATTTCAGTCGATATTGATTGAACAGTTGCAGTCGAATTAGCTCCTCCCGATCGGCTAATGGTCGGATTTACAACCGGCTGCCCAGGAGGTAACGGAGAAACGGGCTTCTCGCCATTGGAAACTAAATCACCTAATTCCACAATTCCGACAGTGGCCACGGCAACGAGGGCACCTGTGACCGCTAGACTACGAAGAAATTCTCTCCTGTTCATTCAGTCCGTCAACTCTCAGAGGTCTTCTATTCCCATTTGATTCTGAATCTTAGAGTGCCTTTCTAGACGCCATGCAAGATTTCGGCAGAATCCTCCGACTTCTAGGATCACCACTGGCTCTGGGTGAATTATTCCTTTCTTCGGACCAATCGTGCAAGGTGCGATCAGACGAGTGCTCTGACAATGGGAGCATGAAGGCTAAAATATGACATATGGCATATTTATCGACGCGAATGGCGAACTTTGCAGAGATAGTACTCTTTTCGTCAATCATGGGGCTATCCATTTTCCTTTCCATTCCCATCGTACTTCGAAAGGGAACCGGTCAGCAAACAACGAAGCTTCTCAATGCCATCGCAATCGGGATTCTGGTTTTCTTGATCGGTGATGTCTTTTCGGACGTCGCTCCTAGCATGTACAATGGTAGCTATTTTGGGTACGGGTCCTCGGTGCCCGTTGATCTGGCATTTGGTTTTTCGTTCGCGGCCGGATTTTTGGTTTTGTTTTTCTTGGAAAATCGCACGAAAGTGGGACTGACTCCCTCTCGTCTCGCTCTTATCATCGCTCTAGGAATGGGATTTCAAAACCTCACCGAGGGTCTCGTCTTTGGTTCGTTGGGCGTCACTCTGGGTCTGGCTGGAGCCGCTTTAGTAGTGCTTGTGGGGTTTATTCTCCAAAACATCACCGAGGGTTTTCCCATTGCATCTCCATTTTTAGGGCGTACCGAAGGGAGAGTCGTGCAGATGATCTTGCTTTTTCTCGTAGGAGGTTTGCCCACGATAGTTGGGGGAGCTATTGGATATTTCTACAATGGGACCATTCTCGATGTAGCCTTTGATGGGGCTGCGATCGGAGCCATACTCTACGCAATTCTCCCTATGCTCAGGATGCTTTTCAGGGATACCGACAGGATCAGCCAGCGTGTCGGCTACATCGGGGTTTTTCTGGGCTTCTTGATCGGCTTTCTTGTAAACCTGATCTAAGATCGGTGCAATCTCTGGGCAGCAGAGGGATTTAGACCTGCAGACCGTGAACGTTCGCTTCCTCATGAAATCTACTCCAATAGCAAGAGTACTTAACTAGGCTTTGATGGCTAAGGAAAATAGAGAGTTGTCACGAATGTCCGGTGCAACAAGCGATACGCCAACAGAATCCAAAGAAATATTGCCTTTGATTAAGATCCTCGTCGCAACCGATGGTTCTAACAACGCGGAGAGGGCCGTGAGGGCCGCGGTCCAGCTCGCGAAGCGTTTCAAAGCAGAACTCATTATCTTAAACGTGGTTATGGAACTCGTCCCCCCGGTGTATTCTCCAATCGGAGTGGATGTCCCGGCCGTTGACTATACAGCGTACTTGCAGAGAGCAGAGGCCGACGGAAAGAAAATTGCGGCAGACGCCGGTAAAATCGTCGAAAGCGAGGGAGTCAAGTACAAAGTGGCAGTTATGAGGAGCGTTACCTCGGTGGCAGAAGCTGTACTCCAGGAGGCGACAACAGAATCGGTCAACTTGATTGTTATGGGCACGCGAGGCCTCGGTGGCTTCAAGAAACTTCTTCTGGGAAGTGTATCTAGCGCGGTGGTAGATCACGCTTCGTGCTCGGTGCTTGTGGTAAGATAGCAAAGATTGCCGGCTCCCCTTTTACAATAGCCACAGGGCTCGTGACAAAGGCTATAGTAAAACCCCTTAGGTAAATGAACCAGACCGGAGGGGCCCCCTCGCAGCGAATGCTGCGCGTGCGAGAGAAACGAGGCCGATTTCGGAAAAAGCCAGTCAAGTTTATTCCGAAGGTGGAGGCTTTCTGATCGTCTTGTCTCTTTTCTTTTCCCGGTCGGGTTTTTTGTCGCGTTTAGCGGCGATCCTTCTTACCCAGAGATCTATTTCGGCGAAGATCTTGGAAAGGTCGTAACCTGAGGCTTCGTAGCTCTGATGCCATTCCAGCGCATCCACAAAGACCTGCACCTGATGGAGAGTTGTATTGGAGTTCACCGACTTGTTCTTGATGATCGCTCTAGCTTCCATCAAAGTCGGATCCATGGTCTGGAGTAACTTGACAGTCGCACGGAACTTTGCAGAAACCGTCTCGGCTTCCAGAGGATTTTCCGGTAATCCGACGATCGACGCTGGAATTCGCTCGAGATTGTCTTGAATCGGAAGCAGTTTGAGAAAATCTCGAAAGGTCACAATGCCACTGACGATCCCGTTGTCCAGGAGCACCGAATAGTTCGTGGACTTTTTCAAAAGTTCCGAGACAACTCTCGAAGCGGGATCCTGTACGCTGTTGATCGTCGTATCGAGCGAGGCCAGACTGGAAGCCCTGTTCGTAAAGCGGCCTTCTTCGGACCCTCCCTTCGAATCTCTGTCCGGCGACGTACTGAGGTAACTGAAAACCAAAGCTTCGGAAGTAATAACGCCCTCGAGCTTCCCATTCTTCAATATTGGAAGCTGATCTATTCGCCGCCGGAGCATCAGGCTCCTGGCCTTTCCAACTTCGTCTGCTTCCTGTAGGCAAATGGGATCTGGAGTCATGAGCTTCCGCACGGACCCGTCCAACAGTTTGAGCTCCACCATTCGTTTGACAATTGCCGTGGATGTTATCTTGCCTTCGAACTTGCCTCCTTTGAATACTGGCAGTGCCCGGAGCTTATTCTCAAACATCAGACGAGCGGCGTAGAGAACGGAGTCTCCGCCATTAAGTCGTGGGACGGCCAACATTATCTTCGAAACCTGGGTGGTTACAGGACTTTCCACATCGAGCAACTCCCGAAACGTCACAATGCTCGTCTTTTCATTTTCCTCAACAAAAGCTTCGTAACCCCGCGAAGTCTTCAGAGTTCCAATCAGTTTCGATACGCTGTCACTCGATCCGATGGTGGCTGCGGGTTCTGCAAAAGCTGAGACTGTCAGAGTTTCGAATTTCGATCGCAATATTAGATCGAACACCGAACCTGTTTCCACCCTATTTAAAAAACGGGCTGATCTTCAATTGAAAGAACGTCCCAGTCTGCCGAACGATAGTTAGAGCAACCCCAGATTTTTGTTACGTTCAATTCTAGATAGCTTCTAGCGAGGATCTGAATTTTCAACTAGTTCGAGATACATTCAGCTTTCCTTTTATCGTGG
>JASHXQ010000224.1 GCA_030043455.1 Nitrososphaerales archaeon
ACGAGGGGAGATTGCCCGGAAGTTTTCTGTACTCTCGCAACGGCTTGCCCAATGCCGCGGAGCTCGGCGAAGTCGTCGCGGCTTTTGAGAAAACCGAGGCTGGAATAGTCTGCGCTTCCGGGATGGGAGCGATCACTGTGGCCCTTCTTTCGTGCCTAAAAGCTGGAGATCAGATAGCCGCGTCCAACGATCTCTACGGCGGTACAACTTCGCTGTTAAAAGATGAGCTCCCGAGGATTCAGATTCAGACTACCTTTGCTGACTCTACCTCGGTTGGGAAAATGGAGGAAGCGATTGAAAGAAGCGGAGCAAGAATGGTCATTGTCGAAACGATCTCCAACCCGACGATGAAAGTTTGCGACATCGGAGAGATAGCAAGGATCGCTCACAAGCGTGGGGCTTTACTTCTCGTCGATAACACTTTCGCGACTCCCTTTATTTTCAGGCCCGCAACGGTCGGAGCGGATGTGGTGATGCACAGCGGGACAAAGTATCTCGGAGGTCACGATGACCTAACTATCGGGCTACTTTCTGGTAAAAAAGAATGGGTTGCCCGGGCCTTCCAGTACTGCGCCAGAGCCGGAGTAATCGCTGGCCCATTCGATTGCTGGCTCGCGACACGTAGTTCGGTCACGTGGGAGTTAAGAGTAAAGCAGGCGAGCCAGAATGCCATGCAGCTTGCAAAGTACCTGGAGTCTAGGACGGATAAGATCTCCAAAGTGTACTATCCTGGGCTGGAGTCACATCCGCAGCATAAAATCGCGAGAGAAATGTTTGCTACTGACTTATACGGTGGAATGCTCGCCTTCGATTTGAAAGATGGTTCGGCGGCAAGCCGTTTCGTAAGAACTCTCGAGAAGATCACTCTGACCCCTTCTCTTGGAGGAGCGCATTCCACGATTTCTCATCCGGGAAAAACCTCCCATCGAAGCCTCACACCAGATGAGAAAAGGAGACTCGGGATAACCGATGCGATGATCCGGGTATCTGTGGGAATTGAGAACTACGACTTGATTGAAGAGGAATTCAGTAGGGCCGTCGACGCGGCATAGTCTTTCTAGAAAGTATTTGCAGTATAGATTCTTTCGATCTTGATAGATCCAGAACCTTCCGCCCCCGGATCATAAATGCGAATGACCTCACCGAGTTTTTTCGACTGCCCTACCAAAATGGTTCCCGCAGAACTACCGAGATCCGCATAAATTGTCCGTCCCTCCTCAAGGGTAGCGAACAGACCATGAACACGAGAGGGTATCGTGTCCACTTGCGAGCTGTACTCCTGCAATTCCACAGTTCCGGAAGGATGCCACGCCACTAGCTTCGAATCTTGGGGTTCTCGGCGGCCAATTACATACATCTCGCCTGGCGAAGCCATAACTGAGCCGAGAGCACCTTTGAGTTTCTTGATCGAATCGTCATAGGCTAGCATACAATTTCTTCCGATTATCAAGACGATCGGGTCCACAAAACTTCGGAGTTCGGTAGGTTCACTGACTCTGATTTTGTCGTGCCCGTATTGCTGAATGTAGGTGTCATAAGCTTCTCTAAAATCCGAGTTCGACTCTGCAATCTTCTCCAGTTGATCCCAAAGGAGAGAATTAAGATCTCTGGAAACTGTGCTTTGCAAAGCGATCTGCTGTGAAAAGTGATTTTTCCTATTAATCGTTTCTATTTTAGGGGAAGAACTTCGATCCTGTCTCATGTAGATTTTCGGGATGAGGAAAAGCTTTACAACGATTTTTCATGTCTTGAAGAAAAAGCCCTACCACGGAAAGAATTCACGCTCTAAAAAAGTGCATAGTAATTGAAGAAAATCGATGTTGCAGTGCTCGGCGCCACAGGCAAAGTGGGTCTGGAATATCTGGAGATGCTGAAGGATCATCCTTGGTTCAGAGTGGTCGGGGCCACCGGCAATTCAAAAGTGGGCATGAAGCTGGGCGATGTCGCTCCGGATCTTCCGGCGAACATGCGCTCGGTAGAAATCGTGGAATCGGATCCTTCCAAGATAGAGGCTGATCTAGTTTTCTCCCCTCTCCCCACCGCTGTGGCTAAAGAAACGGAGGCCAAGTTTGCCGAGAATGGATTCAAGGTGATCACTGACGCATCGCCCCATCGCATGGACGTGGCGGCCCCACTGATGATTCCTGAAGTAAACCCGGATCACCTGAAGCTTCTTGAAAGCAGAATAAAGAAAAAACAAGGGTTCATTGTTGCGACGCCGAATTGCACTACCATCGGCTTTGCCATGAGCCTTAAACCGCTAGATGACGCATACTCGATAAAGAAGACGGTGATGACCTCCTTCCAGGCTCTTTCCGGTGCAGGTTATCCGGGAGTTCCATCGCTAGACATTGAGGACAATGTGATCCCGTACATCCCGGGCGAGGAGGAAAAGGTCGCGGCTGAGACCAACAAGATACTGGGAACCATCTCTAAGGAGAAAAGCCGGATCATTCCCAAATCACTGGAAATTTTCTCCTCCTGCAACCGAGTGGCGGTAATCGACGGTCATCTCGAGTCTGTTTACTTGGAGACTAAAGAACCGATCAAGGAGCCAGGGGCAGTTCTTGAAAAATTCAGTGGCGTGCCTCAGCAGCTGAAACTGCCTTCCGCTCCCAAGGAACCCATAGTCTTGCGGAAAGAAAATGACCGTCCGCAGCCCAGATTGGACCGGATGGAGGGGAAAGGAATGGCCACCGTCGTTGGAAGAATTAGACAGCGGGGACAAAAAGTGCTGCAGTATCACCTCCTAACTCACAATACGATCAGAGGGGCCGCGGGGGGAGCTCTCCTGACAGCAGAGTTGCTTGTGAAAAGGTATGACCTTTTCTAAATTCCCTAAAAAATTGGGACACTCCCCCTGATTTCTGATGCCGGACCCACAGGTCGCGAAAAAGAGAGATCATTTTTCTCTGCAGTGTTTTTCCTGCAAGACCAAGTACGAGATCGACGATTATGGCAGGTTCTACCGGTGTCAAAAGTGCGGGAATCTTCTTGAAGTGGTCCTTCGACCGGGGATAAAGAGACAGTTAGGTTCAGTTAAGCATCCTGGAATCTGGAAATACTTCGATCTCCTCCCTGTTTGGAATACTGAGAACATTGTATCTCTCTCAGAGGGCGGAACCCCTCTGGTTGAATGCAAGAATCTGGGAAAAAAACTGGGGCTGAAGTCTCTTTACGTCAAGTTTGAAGGTCTGAATCCCACCGGCTCCTTCAAGGATAGGGGCATGACAGTCGGGATCTCCAAGGCGAAAGAGCTTGGATACGAGAGGACAATGTGTGCTTCTACGGGAAACACTTCCGCCTCGCTCGCAGCATACGCGGCGAAAGCCCTGATGCGATGTATTGTTCTCGTTCCCAAGGCCAAAATTGCGATGGGAAAGATGGCGCAGGCAATAGCGTACGGCGCGGAGATCTTTCAGGTAGATGGCAACTTTGATGACTCGCTCCGAGTGGCAAGTGAAATCTGCGAGAGGGATAATACCACTTTGCTCCTCAATTCCTTGAACCCTTTCCGGATCGAGGGGCAGAAGACGGTCTCCTTCGAAGTCGTCGAACAGCTGGGTAACCGGGTGCCGGATACGGTCATTCTTCCGGTAGGAAATGGAGGAAACATCTCGGCATCTTGGAAGGGATTTACCGAGCTTCAAGACGAGGGATTAAGGGGTCTTTTCGATTTGGATCGCGATGTCGTGAAGCTCCCGAGGATGATCGGCGTACAGGCTGCAGGGGCCTCTCCGATTGCGAAAGCCTTCAAATCAGGAAAGAAAGATTCTATTGATCCAGTAACCGAGCCTCACACCGATGCATCCGCTATCAACATTGGCTCGCCGGTTAGCTGGATGAAAGTTCTCTCGGCCATTTATTCTTCCAAAGGTCTGGCTGACTCAGTTACTGATGAGGAAATATTCGCAGCCCAGCAACTGCTCGCATCAACTGAAGGCCTCTTTGTCGAGCCAGCTTCAGCAACCCCGATCGCCTTTCTCGCAAGATCCGCAGAACAAGGATCGAAAGAAATCGTGCGATTAAAGGACGAGGTGGTAGTTTGTATCTGCACGGGAAACGGCCTGAAAGATCCAAACGCCCTTTTGAAATCGGTTCGACCGGATCAGATCCAAACCATTTCTGCAGACGCAAAGTCTCTAGAAAAAGTGCTTGCCTAGTTCTCCAGAAATGACCGAGCGAAAATTCTGCCCCGTCTGCAACAAAGCGAACGAAATAGTTTTCGTGAGTAAACCGGATGTGGATCTCAAAATCTGTAAAGAGTGTGGCTCCGCAGTTTCGATCCGGTACAAGGATTCATGAATCTCACGTCAAGCTTTTCTTCTCACGAAGATTTAATACTCAAAATCTGAAACATTATTCTGGGACTATCAAAGTAGCTCCGAGGCTCGCGTTTATTTCGAGATAATGTTCGAAGCAACGAGCCTTTCTCAAGAGAACTAGGAAATTGCAGGCATCGAATCTCGAAGATCTAGAATGGAACTTTTCTCTATACCCAAGAACATTACTGGACTTTTTCGAAGGTATCTTTACTCATCCTTTCTCGGCAATCTAGTCGCGCCTATTTTCTCACTGTTCGTTCCACTACTCGCCGCCAAGTTGGGCGCGAGCCTTTTTGAAATAGGGATTGTGGGGGGCGCTTCAAACGCGGTTTACGCTTTCCTGCCGCTCATCGCCGGTCATTATTCCAATCGGTCTAGTCTCCGACAATTCTTCATCGTCTCCTCTTTCTTCATACTGACGATCGTCTCTATTTCTTACGTGCTCATTGCTAACCCCGTCTATCTCATCATCGCGCGCATCTTTGAAGGAGTGGGATGGGCAATGCTCTGGCCGGCCATGGACGCCGCGGTTAGCAAAGATGTGGGTACGATGGATTCAAGGAAAGCTTTCAGCATCTACAATGTAACTTGGTCCTCCGCAGCTGCGGTTGGGCCACTTCTCGGCGCTGCCCTAATTTTTCTGACCTCAATTCAGGACGCCTTTGTACTCACGGTATTCATACTGGCTGCCACCTTCGTGCTTAATTTCCTTCCATGGTATAGGGACCGGAATGAGCTTGCTATCGAGCAGCCCTACAAGGGCCAAGAGGTTTCGTATTCTCAAGTGAATTCTGCAATAGTCAGCAGCAGGGGCACGGTTTTCTATGCTGGTGCTCTTGCTCTGGCCGCCGTTTCTTCGGGCGTTCTCTTTACCTTCTTCGCACCCTATGCGAGGTCTCTGGGAATCTCCATTCTGCTAGTGGGAGTGATCACGTTTGTTTATGGGATGGGGCGGTTCGTGTTCTACCTCCTCTCCACGAATACGCGTGTACGTTATGCGTTTCTTCGACCTGACAGAAGGGTAAGGAACATGCTGGTCGCGCTCGCTATGACTTCTGTTTCGGGAGTGTTCATCAGCTTGAGGGAACCATCAGGAATTCTGTACCTCGTGGCGTACGCTGTCGTCGGGGCGGGAATCTCGATGGTGCTTGCCATCGGTCAAACCGGACTGATTACTGAGACCAGCCCTAACTTTCAAGGACGAGGCGCGGGCATTTTCGAGTCAGCGATTGGTGTGGGAGCTTGCGCAGGTCCGATCATTGGCGGAGCGATATCAGGATCCTCGCTTGCCGTTCCCTTTCTGGTTCCACCTATTGGATTCCTTGTATTCCTCGCAGCCTTTCCGCTGATCTCTAGGAAAAACAGATAGCCTGCAATAAAGAGCCTATCTGCCAAGCGTCTGTGAAAGCGACTTTGGAAGGACTTTCCGGCTTTTTAGGGCAACTTCCAATTCTCTCGGATCCTTGGTGCGACGAACTTCGATCATCTCGGCGAGGATCGAAATCGCTATTTCTTCTAAAAGAACAGAGTTAATGTCCAGTCCCGCTGGCGAATGAACGCTGTCCACAAAATCTCTACCGACCCCCAGCTGGAGCAATTCTTCTCTCGTAGCTCTCCAGCGGTTTTCGCTCGCCACCATCCCCACATAACTCACTTTGAACTTGGAGAGATGCTTCAGAAGCAGAGCGTCATTCACCCCTCGAGTCACTAGAACCACATAAGCGCCGGAGGGTACTTTTATGGAATCAATATCTAGGGCATCACTGGCAAGATCCGGTTGACCACAGGCCCCCAGTGGATTGTGCTCGATAGTCTTGAAGCCAATCTCCTTTCCGGTGTTCACTACAGTACGCTCCAGCGGGCTGTTGAAGGTGTCCCCAAAAACCATCAGGACCGGTCGTGGTGCATACGGCTCCACAAGGATTTCCATGTTACCGCCACAATTGGTCTCCACGTGAATCTCATCCCCGTCATCTGAAATTGAAATTTTTCCTAAGGCAGTCTTTGCGTCTTCGAGATAGACTTTGACGACTCGCGGCAGCTGGGATTTGATCACATCCAAGCCCACTCTGACTATGGGCCCTTCCGGACAGCCCCCGCCTAATGTGCCGTAAACAATCTCGCCATCTTCCTTGATAATCATCTTGAAACCGGGCTTTCCAAGAGTCGACCCGATGGTCCTAGTAATCGTCGCAATCGCCAAATTGTGATCTTGTAGTTCTTCAATCTTGGCGACAAATTTGTCATCCAATTTTCTCAGCTGGCTCTAATGATCAATAAGAATTGGTAGGAAGATCGATTTATCTCTTCCATATCGAATGTGAGTACGTCACTTCGGGCTTCTTTTCAGCTGGAATTAACGAAAATAGAAATACTGGTGAGATACTCCGGGTTCGACTGGGATCCCTGCACGAGGTACACTGTGTAGACACCGTTTCCGTTAGATGAAAGGAAATTCTCGAGAGAGAACTTGATGTCAATGTAACTGCCGGATGTCGCCCAAGTTGATGCCTGCTCCGTTACTCCTTGGGAGAACTGCAGACATCTGCCTAGAATGCCGTTGCAAGGCGGAACCACTCCACCGAGAAAAGTGCCCTGGTCGTAAGATCCATAATATTGTGTATCCAACTGCACACTCGTCAGCGGCTGAGGCGTCGCATCGTAGAAGATCAAGATCGACGTGGGATTGAGAGGAGTGGAAGTATTCCCTGTCAGGGAAACTGTGGTACCTTGGTCGATTGGTAAGCTCAAACTGGTCAGGAAGGTTTCAAAGTCTTCCACGAAATAGACATTGTTCGAATCGTACGCCACACCTATGGACACCCTGTTGTGGAAGGAAGTAAGGATGTTGTCGCGGTGACCATTTTGACAGCAGGCAGAGTCATTGTTCATCATCTGCCACTCCAAGGAGCTGATCGCATTCTCGACGTCCGCCGTGGTTACAAAAGTCGGCAAAGTGGTTGATTCGTAGGCAACATTTTCTTCCACAAACCCCGTGCCGTTCAACAAGGAATAGCGCATGTACGGTTTGTAGCCCTGAGTGTCCCAATGGCTGAAGTAACCATTAACCAGCATAGAGTCGGCATGCTCCTGACCTGATGGGATGGGGCTGAGAATAACTGGAGAAAGCCCCGCACTTTCGCGATCTTCATTGATCACATTGAGAGAATAATTCGCGAGCTGATTGTAGTTCGGAGGGTAGCTGATGGTCACGCTCGTACCCGGAGAGCTGGAAGTCAAATCACCGGGGTTAACCACGTATGTGGAGGTTGAACCATCATTTCCGGCCAAATACCCCGTAATCGAAGAAACGCTTGGCAGCACGAGCAGAGCAAACACGATGGCGAGTATCGCCGCAGCCATAATTGCCCCAACGATTTTTCCCCAGGCCCTTCCCTTGCTCGGCTCGGGTATGGGCTGGTACTCCAAAATGTAGTGTCGCTTCGAGATAAAGAGAAAAAGAATGTGTGAGTATTTTTGTATTAAACATTTAGAAGATAAGCAAACTGAATCAACACTCTGTATCAGAAAATCTGGATTTTCCAGTTTTACAGTAATTTTACAGTAATCCTTTTAGAAAATCTTGATACACCAAAGGGATGAGATTGCGGATTGTCTTCCAAACCACCTTCCCGTTTAGCGACTCTGGAGAATTTTTTGGGCGAAAATTCCTCGGAGGAAAATCTTGCCGAGGACAGTCGAATAGAAGTGCGGCAGATCAGATGTTCCTCATTACTTCATGAGATGAGCTTCGGAGCGACGACGGAATACACCATCAACCAGTATCGGGGATGTACTCATGGTTGTGTTTACTGCTACGCTCCTTCACTAATCCACGAGGAGCGGAGCTGGGGAAGTTATGTAGACGTGAAGATGAACGCCCACTACGTCCTTGATCGAGAACTGGATCATGCGAAGAAAAAGGTGGTTTTCGTGTCGAGCGCTTCAGATCCCTATCAACCAGTGGAAGCTAGATTCAAAATTACTCAAAGAGTCCTGAAGGTCCTTGCCAAGCATCGTTTTCCGGTTTTGCTTCTCACCAGATCCCCTTTAGTTCTGCGAGATCTCGAGATATTGCAGAGCTTCGATTGGATCAGAGTGGGTTTCTCCATTTCATCTGTGCCTACCAGATTTTACGAGCCGGGAGTTCCTTCTCTTGAAAGGCGGATTGGGGCTCTTTCAAAACTGCATGATTGCGGGATCAAGACATTCGTATCAATGGCGCCGATCATACCGAGGCTTATCCTAACGGATTTGGATCTGCTGTTTGCAAGACTGCACGAGGCTGGACTGTCGACGATTTCTTTCGGCTTGCTTCGCTTCAACGGCTATGAAAAATCGAGAGAAATGTTCGAACAGAGATCTGGCCAAACTTCCGAAGAAGTAATGGAGGGCGGTCGATCCGTCTACCAAGAGGTCAAGAGAAGAGCTGCAGATCATGGTTTGGACATAACCGGATCCGTGCTATCTTGGAGCCCTTCCGAAGACTCCAATCAAATTCCTTCGATGGACAATTTTCCACAGCATGGGGAACCTTTTTCAAATTGAGAGAAAGTATTCGCCTTCGATTCGTTAGGATCGGTCGGGGGATTTTCAGTTGCAGCAGCATGATGGACGAGACCGCGCGAGGATTGTCATCCATGGTCTGCTAGTTATCTACGCTGCTGTATTGTTGTACATCCTTCTCGGGTTGATTTTTCAGTTCAGTGTTTCTGCCAGCGTATTCTTCGGGCTGTCGTTCGCGCTCCTCTTTTTTACTCTGGGACAATCGATCTACGAGATAGGACTGAAGAACGCTCTTTTATTTCTCTTGATCACAGGGGTCATCGGCTTTCTTGCGGAGGTTCTTGGGACCAATTCCGGTTTTCCTTTTGGGAAATATTACTACACGGATTTTTTGGGAAGCAAGTTTCTGGGAGTGCCGATCGTAGTCCCCCTTGTGTGGTTTGTGATTGCTTACCTGAGCTACAGCATCGTCGCCGGAAATCTTTCACGATCACGTAGCGAACCTGGGAGGCCACGAACACATCTTTTTGCCAAGACCGTACTTTTAGCTGCCTTCGGGGCGGTAGCCTGGGATTTCATGATCGATCCTATGTTTTCCTCCTACGGTTACTGGGTGTGGACGGGGCAGTTTCTACCATTACCTGAACTGGACGGAATCCCCCTGACCAATTTTGTGGGGTGGTTTGTACTCGTTGCTTTGATGATTGCAGTTTGCCTCTGGATAATTCCTCGCCCCGAAAATACCGCCAAGTCTTTGTTGGTTATTCGTAATAATAATCGAGATTCAGTGATCGCATACGTTCTGCTCTTGATCGATGGGGTCGTCGCAAATAGCTCTCTCGGGCATTATGCGGTGATCCTCCTCGGGCTGATAGCTATGCTTGCTTTTGTGTACTTGTCTTTGAGTAGCTCACCAAAGAAGATGAAGCTCGAAAATCCGGGGCAAGTACCCGCTTAAGTTTCAAGGGATTGAGAAATGGCTGCGATTACTGAGGAAAAGGAAGATCACGACCATCTGCACTATCACGGGGTGGATAAGGCGGAGCAGCATATCAGCGTCGATGACGCCCTTACGATTTTTCTGGGAGGAATCAAAACTACCAAGCCTGAAAAGATCAAACTATCAGATGCCACGAACAGAGTTTTAATTTCCGACATCGTCAGTCCTCAAGATCTTCCACGATTGGCCCGATCCTCTCGGGATGGCTATGCAATTGTAGTACCAGAGAACGGGGAGACTACCATCAGTCGGGACTTCAAAGTAATTGGAGAGATCCGAATAGGAAGAATTTCAAGTCTCGTGGTAAATCCGGGCGAAGCTGCGAGAGTTGCCACAGGATCCTTCATTCCTCGAGGTGCAAACGCCGTCGTGATGAGAGAGTACTCCAATGCAGGAGCGGGGACTCTAAGAATCTCAAAATCCCCAAAGATTGGAGAGAACATTGTTTCCCCCGGGGAGGATTTGAAGCGAGACGAGCCCCTGTTCGGAGCAGGTAGCAAGTTGCAGCCTCACAACATCGCACTTCTTGCTATGTTGGGTGTTAAGCAGATCCGGGTGTCCTCGAAGCCACGAATTGCGATCTTCTCCACAGGAGATGAGCTGAAAAATTTGGAATCACCTGTCTCCAAGGATTCGGGCGCCACCTTTGATTCTAATCGTCCCTTCTTGGCTTCCGCCATTTCAGAGCTCGGGGGAATCCCCGTCGATCTAGGTATCGCCCATGACAATTTCAAACAGATCCGGGCCAAGATGATTCAAGGGTTGAAAAGCGAAGGCCTCATTCTCTCGGCTGGCTCTTCGGTGGGGGAGCGGGATTACGTCACGAAAGCTGCGGAATCCATCAAAGGCCTGAGGTTGCTTATTCACGGCGTAGCGATGCGCCCATCCAGTCCGACAGGGCTCGCAGTTTGTCGCGGGAAACCGGTGATTTTCCTTCCGGGTTTTCCAACCTCTGCTATCGTCAGCTTCTATGTCTTCGGCCGTCCTGCCGTGCTGAAGTTATCAGGCGCTTCAGAAACTGGGGTGTTCACCTTTCGGGCAGTCCTTGACGAAGACTACGATGGAAAACCTGGACTGACACATTTTGTGAGGGTCCAGCTACGTCGAGAGGGAGAGCTGCTGAAGGCCAAGATCGTCCGACCGACGGAGGCCCAGTATTCTTCCTGGCTTAAAGACGCCAACGGAATCGCGATAATCGGTCGTGACGGGAAAACGGTAGTTAGGCGGGGAGAAGAAGTCTCCGTGTTTTCTATTTCCAACAACTAACTGATTCCTTTCCAGAATCAACAAAGAAGAAAGGATTATCAGCGCCGGCATGGCGAACTATGGTGATGGAAGATACTCTGGGAATGCCTAACGAAAAATCATGCGAAAAATGTGACAATGAAAAGGAGGAAGGAAGTTGCCAGAGCTGCAATTATTCGGAAGAGGATTCTCTCACACTCGAGGAAGCAAGAGAGTTCACATCTCCCGGCTGAATATCTGAATACCGATCCGAGGTAATCTCCTGCAGATATACCCCTTACTAAGAGGTTTGAGGCTAATCTAATATGGTTCCTTCGTAGGTCCTAAAATCAGTTTTTCCTGCTTGCCTGCGCTACCAATGACCGCCAAGGTTGAGGACTTGATGTCTCGCAAAGTTGTGACTGTCGACGCCAATTCTACTGCTTTTGACGCTGCTCGAGAGATGCTCGATCATGACATTGGCTGTGTCATAGTGTTAGAGGGCAAGAAGGTGACCGGGATTGCGACAAAGAGTGATATCATTCGAGAAGCCGTATTGAAGAGAATCGATCCACAAAGAATTGGTATCGAAGACGTGATGACGAAGCCCGCTATCACTATTCAAAGCTCGAGTTCGATTTCGGAAGCTTCGGAAGTGATGTCCAAACACAATATCACGAAACTACCGGTGGTTGAGGAGGGAGATCTCGTGGGGATCATCACTTCAAGTGATCTGGTGAGGAGAACGAGACCTAAGAAGCTCGCCAAGGACATGATTTGATGCGCAACTGACACGTTTATACTTCGGTAGCGCTCTCTATCCTCTATGAGCACTAATCTTCCCGAGCTTGAATCAGCGACTTTAGGTGGGGGGTGTTTCTGGTGTCTAGAAGCGGTTTATTCTGAGTTAAACGGCGTTTTAAAGGTGGAATCCGGGTACGCTGGTGGCCGTGTGAAGAATCCCACATACGAGGATGTCTGTTCTGATGAGACGGGCCACGCAGAGGTGGTTCAGATCACGTATGATCCAGCGATAATTACCTACAGACAAATCCTGCAGATTTTCTTTTCCGTCCATGATCCCACTACGCTCAACCGACAGGGACATGATGTCGGAACGCAATACCGTTCCGTGATTTTCTACCATGACGACAACCAAAAGCGTGTTGCCGAGGAAGTTATGCGCGAAATTGAGAATACTCAGATCTGGAACGACAAGCTAGTAACGGAGCTCGTGCCCTTTGTGGAGTTCTTCAAAGCGGAGGAATACCATCAGAATTACTTTAAGAACAATCCCAACCAGCCTTACTGCCAAGTGGTAGTGGCGCCGAAAGTCGCCAAATTCCGCAAGCAGTACTTTGACAAGCTAAGCAAGAAAGTGGAAGTCGCTACTTCGCACTAGGAGCTTTCCGGGGACTCTTCATTCACGAGATCCCCGTTACCCTCCTTTTCTTCGTCTTCCTTCTTTGATGGGTCGTTGACGATCGGAGGCACTTCGGCGAGGATGCTCACGTATG
>JASHXQ010000019.1 GCA_030043455.1 Nitrososphaerales archaeon
AAACTCGACTCATCGTTATTCAAGAATTCGGGGATGACAGATGAGCAACTTGTCTCGGCCTATCGCACCATGTTGCTCACACGGATACTGGACCAAAAAGCGCTATCCTTACACAATCAGGGAAAAATTGGATCCTATACCTCTCCAGCGGGTCACGAAGCTGCCCAAGTCGGAAGCGTCTACGGCCTAGAGCCCCAGGATTACATTTTTCCCTATTACAGAGATACAGGCGTATTGCTCGCCCGAGGGGTTACACCGGAACAACTCTTGAATCGATTTATCGGTAATGCCGCGGACGACATAAAGGGAAGAGATCTTCCTAATCTCTTCTCTTATCGCGACAATCGGATTTTCAGTATAGGTGCTCCGATAGCAAGCAACCTCCAGATTTCGGTGGGCTTTGCGATGGCTTCCAAGATGCGCAAGGAGAACCTTGTTACAATCGCCTACTTTGGTGAGGGTGCGACCTCTTCCGGGGAATTCCACGTGGCACTGAATTTCGCAGGTGTGTACAAGGCGCCGAGCATTTTTCTTTGCGAGAATAACCTGTACGCTATCTCCGTACCGGTAAGAAGGCAGACTGCCTCCGAGTCAATAGCGATCAAAGCGAAAGCCTATGGTATTCAAGGGGCAACCGTGGATGGCAACGATCTTTTTGCGGTTCGGTCCGCGGTGTCAGAAGCTCGAAAACGTGCTGCAAATGGAGGTGGTACCACTCTGATTGAATGCGTTACATACCGTCTCAGTCCGCACTCCTCCGCGGACGACTGGAAAAGATACAGGACCAATCAAGAGGTTGACGAATGGAAGAAGAAAGATCCGATTACTCTTTTCAGGAACCAGTTGCTGGCCAATGGTATTTTGACAAGTGAGTCCGAAAAAGAGATCCTCAATCAGACCCAGGAGCGCGTCAACAAGGCGGCGAAAGCTACCGAGAGGGTTCCGGATCCCATGGAGGAGACCGTAATCGAGGATGTCTTTGCCGAAATTCCCAGAAATCTCAAGGAGGAATTTCTCGCTTTCAGAGATTCCTAATTCTTGTAAGTAACGTACGGAAGTTGGCAAAGAAGTTTATCTTGTAACATCGAAAGTTTCTAAGTTTGAAAAAGCAAAAATCGTAAAGTCATAGAGTAGTTCACTTCCCGGATCGTCGGAAAAAATTACCCGGGACTAGATTCGATTTTTCTCAGGGTGCCAAGTACGAACCGGATGCTCTAAGACGGTTGATAGACAGCTCCCACAACTCCTGAGCCGAACCTTACCAAGCCGGTTAGTTTGAGATCGAGAGGTTTGGGCAGGGCTGAGAAAAGAGGAAGGCCTTGCCCTAAAACCACGGGGTGGATCATCAAACGGTACTCGTCGATCAGACCAGTCTTGATCAGGGACTGGGCGAAGCTCGCCCCTCCGTGCGCCAGAATGTATTTTCCGGACTCGCCCTTCATTCTGGAAACTTCTATGGCTAGATCTCCCGACGCCACTGGAGAGTTCATCCACGAGGTGACTATTTTTGCTGCATCTGTCTTAGAACCGTTTGTTGAATTCAACCGGAGGGCATCTTTTAGGGCACCGGTCGTCTCGCACGTTGGTTCCAGAGGACGCTTTGAAAACACAACTTTTGGAATACCATTCATCGCCTCAGCGAAGGTATTAGTCGCGTATGGCCAATAAGAAACCATATCGTAGAAAGTGCGCCTCCCCATAACGTGGACACCGGCGTGGACAAGCGTATCCAGCGTCCAGGAAGTTGCCGCAGGATCGTCGCTCCTAAAGATCCAATCAATTTCCCCATTAGGACCTCCAACGAATCCATCAACTGACATCGACATCTTGAGAACTAGCTTTCTCAATCTTCGATCTTCTCCGATGCCTGGATGCTCGTTATAGACTACAATGGGCCTGGCTGGACCTCGGAACGCAATTTCACCGGTCGAGCTGATAGTCCAACCAATCCATGAATGGCGGCTTTACGTCGAGCTGCCACAGGAGACAGACGAGTTCGCCGATGTGTGCCAGTTCATCGACAAAGGAATGCATCAGAATTCTCTCCGCTTCACGCTTTGTAATTCCACTCTTCTCTCGGAAGCTCACTTCCTTAGTCAAGTCGCCGTCTTGCAACCTTTCAAGTACGGCAATGGTTCCACTACTGATCTCCGAGTTTACCACGGTAACTTGGTCAAAATTGGTGTACCCGATGAGAACTAATGAAGGGCAGTCTAGGGGAGATGATCCTTGCAAGGCGTACTGCAACCAGGATTTTTCATCTTCGAGAATGTGGAGAAATATTCCGAGCATCGAGTGCCAGCTGGCTCCGCGATCTTTCGAAAATTCTTCCCAGCCAAGCTCTCGAAATGTTGCGAGGAATCTTTCACGAGTGTCTATCAGATAATCGAATAGCTGTCTAGCTTCACGAGCTTGCAAACATAATTTCGCCACTAATAGCCCTAATTTTTACAGCTCGATGGACATAACGATTATGTCAATGTGGTGATCCTTTCTAAAGATCTTCTTGGGGATCCTTCCTACCTGCTTGAATCCGGCTTTTTCATAAACGTGGATCGCCCGAGGATTGCTCGCGAAGGTCTCAAGCTCGATCGTTTTCAAGCCTGACTTGCGACTTTCCTCGACCAAGGCTTTCATCATCTCCAGTCCGATCCCGAGATTTCGATAGTCCCGGTGAATCGCAATTCCTAGCTTCCCGTGATAGAATTCGTCGCTCACTTTGCCCCTCGTCACTTCAGAGTTGCCGACCAGTCTTCCATCGGCCTCGGCGACGACCCGCACCTGTTCACCCTTCTCACTCGCCGCCATCCAGTCTCCCAAATAATCGGCCTCGCTTTCTAGTGTCTGTTTTTTGTCCAGCAAGACGCCGAAATCGGGTTCCACATCCCGATCGGCAACCAAGCTGTTAGCCAGTTCGACCAGCGATGGAAGATCCTCCCATGTGATGGATCTCAAAACAACTGGCTGGCCATTTTTTGCTTGGATCTTTTTGTAGACTTGTCCACTCTTCAAAGAAGCGAGAAGATTACAAGAATTCTCCTAAAAGGGTTAGGTCAAAATTCAGCCGAACGAAGAAATTACTCTATTGGATTTCTATCCCACTTCGAGAAAATCTGACTTATTCTCGCAGTAGTCATTGCCACCTTTTCGCATATGGGGCAGCTTCGCGGAAATGACTTTTCCGCAGACTTTGCATTGATATCGAGCTTTGCTCTTGGGAAATTCCATCAACGCATCGTCTTTGGAGGGTGAAAATAGACCGAACGCCTCCCAATTCCGAATCAAAATACTTTGTGCAACGTATCTCCGTTGCGTCAAACGGATTTTTCATTCGATATCTCGTTGAGTAGCTTTTCCCAGCCTATATACGCCAGCCATCCGCCGTCCACGACAATGTTGTCTCCTGTGATGTACGACGACAGATCTGAAGCAAGGAACAGAACCACCTTCGCTACCTCGAGAGCAGTCCCGTACCTCCCCAACGGAGTTCTCCGGTGTATGTCGCCCACCGAATAGCCTCCCGTTGTCTGATCGCCCTGATCCATTGGCGTCTCTATATAGCCAGGGGAAACCGCGTTTACCCGGATGTTGTAGTGTGCCCACTCTGCTGCTAAGGTCTTGGTGAGCCCATTCAGTCCAAACTTCGAAGAACAGTAGGCGAGCCTTTTAGGCACCCCGCCACTACCGAACATTGAGGAAATGTTGATGATCGATCCTCCACCGTTCTTCGCCATGATTTTTCCACAGGTCTGCGATAAATAGAACGGCCCGGAAAGGTTAGTCCGGATCGTCCGGTCCCAGTCTTCTTTTGTCAATTCCAAGCTATCCGCAATCATGGAGGTACCAGCGTTATTCACTAGAACGTCCAGCCCGCCAAAACTTTTGGATGCAAATTCTGCAAGTTGTGCACAACTCTCGAAGATCCCCACATCACCCTGCATTCCCCTGACTTGTCCCTTGGTTTGCGGATCTGTCGTGAGCTTTTGGAGAATCGTTTCCACATCTCCCCTGTTGCGAGAATTTATGACAACATTTGCCCCCGAGGCAAGCATGATCCTGGAAATCTCGAAGCCTATCCCCTTCGTAGACCCAGTAATCAGAACGCTTTTGCCCTTCAGATCCCGGAAGTAGTTTTCCGTCTCGAAACTGCTTTTTTGCATAGACAAAAAATCTACTTTCAGATCTAGCGGTTGAATCTTGCTCGGGATATAATCCTTGACCGAAAAAATTTCACAACATCTACACAAGATTCAGCTTAGAAACTTCTGTCGCGCTTCAGAAACTGCTTGAGCGAAGGAGCTCCCATCTTTCAACGGGATATCGAAAGTCACTTTGATTTCCCGGATGATCAGTCCTTCCACGAAGGTATAACCCTGATTCCCCAGGATCGTGTGCAGGCTCTCCGCCACTTCCAGAGACTTGGACGAAAGCTGCTTGGGATCAAGCTTGAGCTTGATGGCTATTTGATAAAGTAGTGCCCCTTTGGCATTTTCTCCAAGCACATTTAGAGCTCTATCGATACACCCGAAAATCGTTCCGTTGAATCCCTTTTCCGAAAACCGGCGCTCTTCCAAACTGTTGTTTCAAATCGAATCAGGCTCGGTTCTCACCTGAAAGCAGGGTCTTAATGCGTTCAGTTAGCCGACGGCACTCTCTTGCGACAGGCCCTGATTTTTTGCCTTATAGGTCTTGGAAAAACTTGTTGTACAGAATATTTCGCATGTACAACAACATTTTTGAAGAAAGGGTGAGTGCTTGCCAAGCATGACTGCAGTTGAGGAGAGCAGACATCCCACAGTTCTCAGAACATTTCGGCTGGGAGCTGCTCTGGATGATACGCTTTCTAAAAGAGCTGTCCAAA
>JASHXQ010000225.1 GCA_030043455.1 Nitrososphaerales archaeon
AAGAAGCTCGCCAAGGACATGATTTGATGCGCAACTGACACGTTTATACTTCGGTAGCGCTCTCTATCCTCTATGAGCACTAATCTTCCCGAGCTTGAATCAGCGACTTTAGGTGGAGGGTGTTTCTGGTGTCTAGAAGCGGTTTATTCTGAGTTAAATGGCGTTTTGAAGGTGGAATCCGGGTACGCTGGTGGCCATGTGAAGAATCCCACATACGAGGATGTCTGTTCTGATGAAACGGGCCACGCAGAGGTAGTTCAGATCACGTATGATCCAGCGGTAATTACCTACAGACAAATCCTGCAGATTTTCTTTTCCGTCCATGATCCCACTACGCTCAACCGACAGGGACATGACGTCGGAACGCAATACCGTTCCGTGATTTTCTACCATGACGACAACCAAAAGCGTGTCGCCGAGGAAGTTATGCGCGAAATTGAGAAGACTCAGATCTGGAACGACAAGCTAGTGACAGATCTCGTGCCCTTTGTGGAGTTCTTCAAAGCGGAGGAATGCCATCAGAATTACTTCAAGAACAATCCCAACCAGCCTTACTGCCAAGTGGTAGTGGCGCCGAAAGTCGCCAAATTCCGCAAGCAGTACTTTGACAAGCTAAGTAAGAAAGTGGAAGTCGCTACTTCGCACTAGGAGCTTTCCGGGGACTCTTCATTCACGAGATCTCCGTTACCCTCCTTTTCTTCGTCTTCCTTCTTTGATGGGTCGTTGACGATCGGAGGCACTTCGGCGAGGATGCTCACGTATGATACTTCGTTGGCGATGTCGTCGATCACAGCGAGAGGGACAGATCGCCTGAGATTGTCTTCTAGTTCTAGTATGCGTCGCTCGGAAGTCATGTAGATCTCTCTCGGCACCATGTTGGCAATTCGATCCAGAAGCTGATCGTAATGCGAGATGGGCACGGTGTTCGCCAGCTCAGTCTTCAGCCGGTCATATTCGTGTTTGGGGACCATATTCTCGAATTCAAGACGCAATTGGTCGTAGTCAGTTCTGGGAACCATCATTGCGACTCGCTCCTCAAGTTCTCTATTTCTCGATTCGAGGAAGGCGGCCTTATCATCGGCTTCTTTCACAATCGTCTGTAACCTCTCGTGGAGTACCTTGTTTTCTGAGAGAGCTCTATCATAGACCTCGTGAGGCACCGGTGGTCTTTCGTCCAGCGAAGCTAGGGGCTTTTGAGGAACCGTTTGTGGGATCGGTTGCTGCTGAGAGACAGTTTGGGGGGTTGTCTGAGGCGGGATTGGCAGTTTCAAATTGGGCGTTTGAAAGGAGTTTGAAAGAAATTCGTCCTGTGAGTTCCCCGTTTCTTTCCCGCTTTGAAAGGGCTTGAAGATCTTGGAGATCGGACTTCCCTTAGCGAGGTTTTGCGAGGGGATTCCCTGTGGGTTTGTCGTTGCAGAAGAATTCGCAGGATCTGGTCTTCTCGCGTTGACGGGAGGGGAACCTCTCTCCGATGGCGGTGGCGGGATTCTTGCACCGATATCCATCGTGGCCTGGTCCTTGGGAACCAGTGACCTAATGCGGGTCTGGTACGCCTCAGCTTGCCGGATATATTGCATCCATGTAGTATGATCCGAGGCCTCGCTGGCTAGCACGAGAAATACGTCCACGAGCTTCAGGTAGTGCTTGATGGCCTCATCCGATTTACCCGACTGCTCGGCTTCCTTCGCCTGGTCGGTCAGAATGGTAGCATACTGTTGAAGTTTCTTGTTCTTCTCAGGATCCATTCAATTTCCTCCGGAAATTCGTATTGGCGAAAGAAAACAAGACTCCGGGCCCGACAATATAGTAGCCACTGGCGAAAGATCGATTCTTTACCCTCTGATGATTACGGGAACTGTCAACTTAATTGGCTGGATTTGTCGGCCGATCTTGAGCGGTAATGTCAGCCCACGGAGTTTCTATGAGACGATGATTTTGGTTTCGTAATCTAGAATTACAGTTCTTTTACATCATGAGGTTGTGATTCCTTCAACCCCAAATCCGTGATTCGGAGGAATTCACCGTTGGCTCTTAGCTCTCGCAAATTTCTGGCACCGCAGTAACTCATTCCACTTTTCAATCCGCCAACCAGCTGTCTCAAAACGCTGACAGCTCCGCCTTTGTAAGGGACTATCGCCTCCACACCTTCGGGCACATAGTCCACCAGATCTATCTCCGAATGAGAGGATGAACTGTTGCTGTCGTGATCCAGAGGATGTCTTTCTTTTGCCAACTGCTCTTTCCTGGCTGAGAGAGACGCCATACCTCTGGTCACTTTGTATCGGAAATTTCCCCTGTACACGATTTCGCCAGGGCTCTCATCGGTCCCAGCTAGTAGGCTCCCGATCATCACGCTATCAGCGCCGGCTACGAGAGCTTTCGTAATGTCTCCCGAGTTGCGAATTCCACCATCTGCGATTAGGGTCACTCCGGAATCTTGAGTTGCTGAGGAGCACTCGGAAATCGCGGTCAATTGTGGGACGCCAGACCCCGTCACGATTCTGGTGATGCAAATGGATCCACTCCCGACACCTACCTTGATGGAATCTGCTCCGGCCGAAATCAAATCCAAAGCTCCCTGTTTGGTTGCCACATTCCCTGCGATTAGCTGTACGTTATCACCTAGAGTTTTCTTGATCTTTTTGATCGCCTCAATGGCGTGCAGGCTGTGACCATGAGCAATATCAAGGACAAGTATGTCGACCTCTACGTCTTGCAATTTCTTGGCCCTCTCCAGGTAGTCCCCTTTGACGCCAATGGCAGCTCCCACCCTTAGCCTGCCCTTCGAATCTTTGCTGGCGTTGGGGAACTCTTTTCGCTTGAGAATGTCCTTTGCTGTTATGAGACCTGTTAGCCTATCGTTGCTATCGATCAGAGGTAGTTTTTCGATCTTGGTCTTTTGCATGATTTCTCTTGCTTCCTCCGGGCTGGTCTTTTTTGGAGCAACGATCAGATCCGATCTTTTGGTCATGACATCCGCAACACTTTCCGCAGGATCGCCCACAAATCGGAGGTCCCTTGAAGTGACGATTCCTCTCAATTTTCCATCCCGTGTAACAATCAAAATGCCGCCCACATTTTTCTCAAGCATGAGATGTCTTGCCTCGCCGACCGTGGCAGACTCGGGCAAAGTGTATGGACTATCAATTACAATGGATTCCGTTCTCTTTACTCGAGACACCTGTGCTACTTGATCTTCCAAGGACATGAAACGGTGAATAATCCCAATGCCTCCCTCACGGGCTATTGTGATCGCCATCTCGGCTTCGGTCACTGTATCCATGTTGGCGGAAATGATCGGGACACTCAACACGATTTTTTTTGTAAGATTAGTACTGGTGGAGGCATCCCTCCGGGACCTCACCTCGGAATATTTGGGAACAAGTAGGACATCGTCAAAAGTGAGACCGGTTTTCAAATTCTCCAGCTTGTCTTCCGTGTGAGCTGATTTTCTTTCGGTCAACTGGGCCAAAGAATTACTTGGTTGTCCCGGCTATTTTGGGTTTCTCGTCTTTGAAAACTAAATCCAGAGTTCCTAGTTCAGATCAACATCCGACACTCTAGCATTTTAAATAGCAAAAACAGAGCAGATTTTCTGTTAGGCCATCCTTGAGCTCCAGTCGTTCTCAATCTCGTGATCGCGTGTACATCAAATTCGAGATTGCCAAGATCAAAATGCCGGATCTCGTACCCCATGAGGGTGTGATCGAGGAGCACATCGTCGAGGTGTACACTGAGATGAAAAGAGACGGGTTCCAGCTTCGGCCAATCGCACTTTCTCGCTTGGATCATCTGGGAGGGAAATGGCGGGGCAAGTACATGATTCACGATGGGCACCATCGCACAGCCGCCTTGAAGAGGTTGGGGTGTTCTTCCATAATGGGGTCCATCTTCGACTATTCTGACCCAAGAATCAAGGTCTTCGACTATTACGAGACCTCTATCCCGGTTCCCAAGGAAGAAGTCGTGAGAAGGGCTACTTCCGGAATGGAGGTTACCCCGCGGTACGACAAACACTTTATCGATGTAAACGGAGTCCTAGAACCTTTCCACGACAATGATATTCTCGAACCACAGATGAAGACTCCCCTATCCGAGCTAAGATAAGCGCTGTTTCACGCACGCGTGTAGATTACTGCAGAGGGGCCCCCTCGTCTTTTTGAAGGACGAGTTGGGGATTCATTGAACGTTCATCCAAGAAGAAAGTACTAACCTCAAGTCCTTTGTATCGTCGGGTTCCTCGGCTCTCGTAGTAAGTTGACCATCGACATCGCGATCGTCCTCGCTGCTTTAGGCATAACGACGCTCGAGCTCGTCGAAGCGTCTGCTGTGGGGATCGCGCTTTATGGTGATTCCAAAAGACGGGCGGTCTTTGGGTTCGTCTCCTTGGGAATCGTCGCAGTACTGATCCCGGCCCTTTTGTTAGGGCGGGCGATCGAGCTTCTCCCTTTGGTTCTGGTGCAAATCGTGGGAGGAGCACTCCTGCTTTACTTCGGACTGCGGTTGGTGAGATCGGCGAGAAGGACGGTCCTTAGGGCACGCAAGCCTGCGCCAGTTGCTGGTTCCGTCAAAGAGGAGGAAGTAGAGAAAGGAATCTTTTACACCGCGTTTTCCGTGGGGGCGATTGAGGCTTTTGAGGCATCGATCGTTCTAATCGGGTTACTTCCTCACAACTATTCCTCTACGCTGATTGGGCTAACCGGCGGAATAATTATTGTCATAGCTTCGACCTACCTACTGAGAAATCAGGTGAGGAAGATCAAGCAGGCCAACATGAAGGTGGTTGTTTCGGCGCTTTTGCTTTCATTTTCTGTTTTCTGGTTTACAGAGACGATAGTGCCTAATCTAAGTGACCTAATTCTAATTCCCCTTTTTGCTGCATTTGCTTTGATTGTTCACTGGTTCGCCGACCGACCAGCGCGAATCCAAAAAAGTGAGAGTCTACCCGCAAAGAGTCCTTCGGAGACTGGCCTTAGCCGCTAGAGATTGCTTTTGCCTTGAATAAGATGGCCTGACACGGAGGATGGCCTAATCTTTGCCCTAAACTATAACAATGTTTATAAGGAGGTTTGCACCCTATTAATACTTTCTGGGGGATAGGTGAAGCAGATTGAGCATGGAAAATAGTCAGAATGTCTCGATGTTGAGGAAGCGCCAGGGAGAAGTACGCTGCCCTAGGTGTGGAAAGGCAAGTTTGGTTTTGGATGCCAGCACAGGAGAACAGGTTTGTACTAATTGCGGCTATGTAATCAAGGAGAATATTGAGGATACCGGGCCAGAGTGGCGGAACTTTGCAAAGGAGCAGGGAGAGGATGACCGGAGCCGCACGGGCTCGCCTTCGAGTCTTGCTCTGCACGACATGGGATTATCCACAGTTATTGGCCTCGAAAGCACGGATGCCTCAGGCAACGCTCTCCAGTCTTCCATGAAATCCCAGCTTGAAAGGCTTCGAACTTGGGATCGCCGAAGCAAGGTACATGATTCAGCCGACAGGAATCTGAGGCAGGCTTTCAGCCAGCTGGATAGGCTCGCAGAGAAGATCAATGTGGGCGGCCCTGTTATCGAAAAGGCAGCTTACATTTACCGGAAGGCGATGGAGAAGAAACTCATTCGTGGCCGGTCAATTACTTCAATGATTACTGCATCCTTGTATGCAGCCCTCCGGGACACGGAGACTCCCAGGACTCTCAAGGATCTGGCTCAGGTAAGTGGTGTTAAGAAAAATGATCTCGCTCAGAGCTATCGCTTGATCTTGAAGGAAATGGACTTGCGAATGCCGGTCAGGGATCCAGCAAGGTACATCTCGAGAATCGGAAGCAAGGCAGGCGCGAGTGAAAGAACGCAGAGACGCGCGCTGGAAATCTTGAGGAAGGCTCAGGAAAC
>JASHXQ010000226.1 GCA_030043455.1 Nitrososphaerales archaeon
CAGGGGACACAATCACTTCAAGGTCTGAAGTCATGGCCGCCAGGGAATCGAAATCTCATCCGTCCATGGGAATAGTCACCGTGAAAACTAGAGGCTACAAGCAAAACGAATCTCTGGTAATGGAGTTTGAACGGTCTTTCATGGTCCGAAAATCCCATCAAAAATGGAAATGAATTTTAGGGCAAGAACGACGGAACTCGTTCAAGATTTTTCGACACGGCCTCTAGGTTATTTCTAAATACAGCTCGAGAAGAGGCCGACTGAAAGATGAGCACTAGCAAGAGTGGCAACGCCGGCCCAAGAGAGCTGAACGTGAAGACGGGTGGGCAGTGGTTCATCAAGTTGTTGCAGCTGAAGGGAGTGGAGTTTGTCTTCGGCACCACCGGCGCAGGCATGCCCGACATTCAGGATGCGATGGTCGTAGAAAAACCCCCAAAGTGGATCCAGGGCCTCCACGAGTTTACCACGGTGAGCGCTGCGGTGGGCTATGCCCTCGCTTCCGGCCGCGAGGGAGTGACTCTGATCGATCGTATGGTCGGAACACAGAATGCGATTGGGGCTCTTTTTGGGGCGTACATGAACTCTGCTCCTCTTCTAGTCTTCGCCTCCGCTAATGTTCCGGGGGTTCCTATTCAAACCGGGGCTCCAGAGTTACATTACAGCACCTACCAGCCAGTGATCGTGTTACCGTGGATAAAGTGGTTGACCCAAGTGAATTCGCTCGAGTCGATGCCAGACGATCTCGAGAAGGCCTTCTACGCAGCGCTCTCCGAACACCAAGCTCCAGTGTATATGACGTTGCGGCAAGATCTGATGGCTCAAACCATTACTAAAGGTTGGACGACCCGAATGGTTGGAGACCCAGTCGCCTCGCCAAGGGTGCCGGATGACGCGACGGTCGAAAAGATAGTCAACTATGTTCTAGCTCACGAAAATCCTGTTCTTGTGACATCGGTGGCTGGCAGACATGCGGAATCTGTTAGGGCACTCATTGAATTTGCGCATCTCCTAGGGGTTGGCGTGATGGAACGCCGGTTTTTCATGAACTACCCACTGACAGATGGGCTGCATCAGGGCTTCCTGAGCCGCTACAGAGATCCGGAGATACCTCCAAAGACAGATCTGGTTATCACTCTTGAAATGGGCTTGCTGGCGCACCAGACCTTCCGCGACAATCCGGACATCATCGATATCACAAGTGACCCGTTACATCGACAGGATGTATACGCCGGAGGAGATTATGGAGCCTCACTAGTTCCCGCAAAGATTAGAGCAATATGTGACTCGGCACCAACTCTCCGGAAACTCGCTAAAGTAGCCAGCGAGAAACTGAACAGTGCAGAAAGAGGAAAGATCACCGACAGACTTCAGAGGTTGAAGGAACACCATGACCTTATGCTTCAAGAGTGGAGACGAAAGGGTTTGCAGGGCTATGAATCCGGAAAACTTACCGACTGGGCAATAGGCTACGTCCTGAATAAGCACTTTTCATCGGACACTGTCTGGGTAAACGGTGCAGCCTCGTCTTGGGAGACTCTTCTCAGAACGGTGGAACTTACACAGCCAGGAACGTATTTTGGGAATCCTAGCGGCCATCTCGGGCCCACCTTGGGGATGGCCTACGGTGTGGCCCTCGCGGACCGGAAGTACGTGGATGTGGTAGATAGAGGCTCGTACAAAACCGGAAAGATTAGTGGGTCGAGCAAGACCGTAATCTGCACCACAGGAGACGGGGACGCCATTTTCGGTAACATCGATTCCGCCCTCTGGACCTGCGCTCACTATGGCATCGGAGTTCTTTACGTGATCATCAACAACGCATGCTGGGCAGCGGAGTGGTACCCCATCGAAACTTCCTCGCAGCACTGGGCCAGGGATTCCGGAGATTTTGAATTTCTGGATCTAGACAAACCCAAGATCGACTTCGAGTCGGTTGCGAGAGGATTTGGTATCTACTCCAAGAGGGTTGAGGATGTGGCAGAGTTCGAACGGGAACTTCCCAAAGCTCTGGAGCTTGTGCGCAAGGGCAAGCCCGCGTTGCTGGACCTGCAACAGGAAAAATACACCGGGGCAGCACCGTCCAGTGTCTCCTAATTCAATAAGATCTCGGCAGAGCCAGAATGTGTTCTGCGATGTAGCCCAGTATCATGTTGTTGGGGATCGGTGCCACGATAAAGAGTCTGGATTCCCGGAATTTTCTTTCCACGTCGGCATCCTTGGTCATACCGTACCCGCCCAGGGTGGTCATGGCTACATTAGCAGCTTCCAAAGAAGCCTCGGAGGAAAGGAGTTTCGCCAGGTTCGCCTCGTTACCGCAGGGTTTGCCCTGATCAAAAAGTGAAGCAGCCTTGTACCGCATCAGATCAGCAGATTGGATCTTGGCGTATGTAGCAGCAAGAGGATACTGCACTCCCTGGTTTTGTCCGATCTGTCGATTGAAGACAACTCTTGACTTGGCGTAGTCTACCGCTCTATCCAGACAGAAGAACGCGTCTCCGATACACTCCGAAGCAATCAGGATCCGCTCCGCATTGATAGTATCCAGGATGTACCTGAAACCCTCTCCCTCCTTACCGATCAGGTTTTCTCTTGGTACCTCGAGATTCTCAAGAAAGAGCTCGTTGGTCTCGTGATTAATCATAGTGTCAATTTGTTGATACCGAATCTCTTTTCGATTATCTCTCATATTGACGAGAAAAATGCTCATCCCATCTGTTTTCTTAGCTACCTGATCGTAGGGTGTCGTTCGGGCGAGTAGCAGAATTAGATCGGTGTGTTGGAGGCGGGAGGCGAAGATCTTGCGGCCGTTAATTACATAATCATCATCTTTTCGCACTGCACTGGTCCGGATTCGGGTGGTGTCGATCCCGGCTTCTGGTTCAGTGACCGACATGGTTTGCAATCGCAGCTCGCCGTTTGCGATTTTAGACAGGTACTGTTTTTTCTGCGTCTCACTACCATGTCTCAGCAGAGTCCCCATGGTATACATCTGGGCGTGGCAGGCTGCGCTATTTCCCCCGGATCTGTTGATTTCTTCGAGGACTATCCCTGCCTCCAAAATTCCTAATCCTGAGCCACCATATTCTTTTGGAATTAGACACGACAGATAGCCCTCTTTGGTCAGGTCTCTGACAAAGGCTTCAGGATATTCCTTCTTCCGATCCAGATCTCTCCAGTAGCTGTTAGGGTAATGAGCCTCGCAAAAATCCCGGACGCTTTTTCGAATGAGTTCTTGTTCTTCTGTCAGCTCAAAATTCAAAGATGATCAGACGCTACTGGGCTTCTGTTCGCCTCCCTCATAAAATGATAAATTGATTTCGAAAAATGAGTTCTGTTCCGATAGTTTGGCATCACCTCTTGCCGGGATCCGTGTCGTCGAAGTCTCCTCCCTCGTTGCCGGACCGGCTATGGGCTCGCTGCTTCGCGATCTCGGAGCCGATGTGATCAAGATCGAACAGCCAGGAACAGGCGATCCCTCGAGGATCATCAGTCCCTGGGGTTTCCTGAACTATAACCTCGGAAAGAAGAGCCTCTCCCTGAACCTAAAATCGGACAGCGGAGAGGAGATCCTGCACCGCCTGATTCGCCGGAACAAAATTGACGTATTTTTGGAAAACATGGGTCCGGATGTTTCGAGCCGGCTCGGGTTCTCCTACAGTACCCTGCGCAAACTTAATCCTGCATTAATCTATTGCTCGATCAAGGGAGCGTCCCCCAAAAGCCAGTATTATGATCGGCCTGCCTTCGATGCCGTCGCACAAGCTTTGAGTGGCATGATGTCTCTTACGGGGGAGGCAAGTGGGGAGCCAGCGCGAGTGGGGAACCCCGCGATAGATTTGGGAGCCGCGGCTTACGGAGCAATCGGAGTACTTAGCGCACTCTTGGAACGCGAGAAAACGGGGAAGGGAAAGCTCATCGAGGTCTCCTTGCTGGACATGAGCGTTTACTGGAACGGGTACTGGCTGACTTATTTTGGAATGACGGGTAAAATTCCGGTCCGCCTCGGTTCCGGCCATCCAGGTTACGCACCCCACCGGGTGTTCGAGACAAAAGATCGCAAGCGCTACTTGATCGCAACGCTGAGCGACTCGCAGTGGAAGAGTCTTTCAGAACTATTGAAACTTAATCTCAACAGCAACTATGATGCGATGAAATTTAGAATTGGCCACCGCGCCGAAGTGGAACAGGCAGTACAAGATGCAGTATCCAAACTAACTTCTAACGAGCTAGTAAATCTTCTCGAAACTAAGGTGCCCTGTGCCGTGGTCCGGTCCATTGACGAAGTTTACAACGACAAAGAGCTCTTGGATCTAGGCACTCTTCAGGAAACCATCAACCTTTTCCAAAATGACGAACCGGTACAAGTGGCAAGGTCGCCAATCAGCTCCAAAGATAAGAGAAATTCTCACGCGGTGTTATCCGCGCCCAAACTCGGACAAGACAACGACACAATTCTCAAGTCGCTTGGTTATAAGGCGAAAGAGATCCAGCTTTTCGCACGATCAGGTTATTTGTAACTCGCTTCTTCTATATAGAAAATCGTTTGTGGAAAAGAAATCTCGCAAGTATTTCGCAAAATATTTCCTCCGGAAACTAGATCCACCGGGTTTTGACGCGAGTAAAATTTAATGGTTCAAGCGTGGTCCCGCTCTGCCCCTTTAGTGACCCAAGAATGAGCGACAAAATGTTCGAAAGAATTGCAGAGTCGGCGTACCTGCGCGAATTCAATCTCGCAGTGGAAAGAATGAACGAGGAAGAGAGGAAAAATGTGGAACTGGAGTACGAGAAGTTGACGGGGATGGAGTGCGACGACGCCGCCCGTATCCAGACAGACGAGCAGTTTGTGGAAACGATGAAGCTCGCCTATGAAAATATGAAACGGAAAAGAGAGAAAGAAGTGAAACTCGTAGAGATTTACGCGTAAACTTCCAAATCTCAAGACGTGAGATCTACCGAACGGGGGAATTCCCAGATTTCCCCTCTACTATGAATTCGAGTCGAGGCCGAGGCTGATCTTCAAAGCTGAGGATCGTAGCGGCAACTTAAATCGAAAGCTCACCATTCAACTCCTGAGGTAGGTGGTCCGGATATGACAATGTCCGATACAGAGAATCAGGGAGTAAAAAGAGTGTACGAGCCGCCGGTGGGAATGATCATCGGTTCCATACTCGGGGTAATCGCTTGGCTTTTCTTCATTCTAGTTTACGCGCTGGACTGGTCAAGGGGCTATTCGCTGTTTCAAAACCTGATCGTAACCGTAGTCTCATTTTCCATCGCTGCGCTGATAATCGGCGCCTTCTGGCTTGTGCTGACTCCGAGAGAATACTGGAGAGGTTCCTAGAAAGTCTTTCAACAGAGAAAACAATTGTAATAACCTGAAAATTATTTCTCTGCGTTCTTGTCGTCCAACGGAAACGGCCTGCTACTCGTAGCCAACAAAGGAGATGAAACTCTCAGTCTGATCGATCCTGTAGAGGGAAGCGAAATCGTAGCTGTCAATGTGGGAGGCACGACTGCCCACGAGGTCACTGCCTCACCAGACGGCCGCTTT
>JASHXQ010000227.1 GCA_030043455.1 Nitrososphaerales archaeon
ACCGTTGCTCAGCCCATTCTCGAGGGCAGTCTGCCCGAGGGGTACCGTACCCATCTTACTCTGGACGAGGTGTCGAAGAGGGGCTCCACATTCACAATCCGAAAATTCCGGGAGGAACCCCCTACGATCGTCGATCTCATGCTTTGGGGCACCATCTCTCCCCGAATCGGATCGTATCTCTGGATTTGCATAGAGAACCTGAAGTCCCTCCTCATAGTGGGAGCGACCGCGTCCGGCAAGACCACCACTTTGGGAGCTCTCGCGATGTTCATCAAACCAGAGATGAAGATTGTGACGATCGAGGAGCTGCGGGAGGTCAAGCTACCCCACCAAAACTGGATCCCCATGGTCACGAGAGAATCCACTCAGGCCGGTGTGGCCGAGCTCGGTCTCTACGACCTCCTCAAATCGGCCCTGCGACAGCGGCCGGATTACATTATTGTAGGCGAAATTCGAGGCGAGGAAGCTTACACTCTGCTGCAGGCGATCTCGACCGGACACGGGGGTATCTCAACCATTCATGCTGACAGCGTCTCTACGGCGGTTAAGCGCATGCTCACCAAACCGATGGACATTCCTGGAATGCTCCTACCCCTTATGAGCACACTGGTCATGATGTCGAGGGTGAAGATCGGAGAAAAGTACTCGAGGAGATCCGTTAATGTCAGCGAGGTAATCGCCTTCAACGAGTCCTCTCACAGCGCCCAGTTGAACAGTCTCTTCGAGTGGACGGGAGAACTCAAGGACACGTTCGACATGAAGGGGACGAGCAACGTGTTCAAACAGATAGCAGATGCAAAACATCTTCCCGAAGAAGATGTTTACTCCGAAATGGAGAAGAAGCAACAAATCTTAGAATGGATGCTAAACAAGAAGATTAGAACGTATAAAGAAGTATCTGACATTATTCGGCTATACTACTATAATCCGACGGAAGTGTATGAAATGGCACGTCTCGGAGAAGACTGGCAGAATGAAAATCAAAATTAAGAATCCTTTCTCTAGATCGCTCAAGAAGGAGGAGAAGAACAACGATATCGACGACGTTATCGAGCAAGATAGTGCCTCTGGAAAAATAATTCAGGAGTTCCAGAAGAAATCCAATCATACCAGCGATTATCAGGAGCCTGAAAAAGAGAAGAAAACGTTTTCACGAACGATTGGTTTTACTCGAAAAGCGAAACCTGAGAAAAAACCAAAACAGAAGAAAACAAAGGAAGACAAAGAAGCCGAAATTCAAGAGAGAAATGTTCTCGAGAAATTTGCCTACAACACGCTCTCCAATCGGTTACCGGGCTTCGAGGAGTTTCGAAATTCTTACGCTCAGTCGGGCATACCGGTAATTTTTGAGGCGTACGTTTCCTACGGTTTTTTGCTCAGTGGCATTGGTGCAATTCCCGCTTTTGTCATTTCGTTCCTTCTCGAAGTGAAGCTCTTTCCTAGAGCTCCCGTTGTGCTCTGCATCATCGGAAGTGTGATTCTTGCGGCAGTCGTTCTGGCAGTGACTTTCGTCGTCTGGCTGTCATATCCGCTCTTGAGACGCCGGTCTTACAAATCCAAACTAGAAAATCAGCTTGCGTACTCTTTCGGTATTCTGGGAGTCCTCGCTTCAGCCGGTATGAACATGGATCGACTCTTCGAAAGAATCGCTTCTTCTGAATCCAACCCGGTTCTTGCAGATCTGGCGAGGCGCTTTCTCAGAAATATCCGTGTGTTTGGTCTCGATACGGAGACTGCACTCGCGGAGGTGGCAGAACACGCTCCCTCTGAAGCTTTCGCCAAGATGCTTGGAAGCATCGCGGTTGCACAGAAGACTACTGGCTCGATTCACGATTTGGTGATGTTTGAATCTTCCAGGTTGCTCCAAGAGAAGAAGGACAAACTGCGCAAGACGACGGGTAGCCTCGCGGTGATGGCGGAGCTGTACATTACACTCGTCGTCGTCGGGCCGATCATCTTCATAATCATGATGACGATTTTCTCGTTACTACCTTCTGCTCACCTGCCTTCTCCGATCCTGGTGATCAATCTCATTGTCTTTCTCGGCATCCCCGTGCTTTCAATGATGTTCGTCTTGCTCCTGGATTCGGTAGTATCCAAAGCGTGAGTGCGTGATGGCCATCGAAGCGGAAATCGAGCCAAGAGAATCACACAAATCTGACGGCTCGGCTGCGCTAAAAAAGAAGTCCAGCCTGCGGTACTTCAGCGACAACTGGAAGTACGGTTCCTACATGATTGCAGGCGTTTCAGCCATTTTTGGTCTGATTCTGGGTTTCTCCCTTGGAAGATACCGGCCGGAAGCGTCCTACCTCATTCCCGCGGGCAATGCCACAAGGCTGGACAACACAACCTGGACACTCTTCAACAAGCCGTGGATTTTGCCTAGCGGCTCTAGTGCTTCCCTAACAGACACAATTTTTGGCCTGGGAATAATCATCGGGTTAATTCCGGTTGCGTATATCACGTTCAACAATTACCGCTACGTCAAATCCGTCGAGAGGAACATTCCCCGTTTTCTCCGGGACATTCTCGAAAGCACGGATTCGGGTATCATTTTGCCTCAAGCCCTGATTCGAGCGTCTTTGTCTGATTACGGCCCGATCTCGAAAGAAATCGGGATCGCCATGACCAAGTTCTCGCTCGGTTACGACTTCAAGGATTCAGTCATGGAATCATGCCAGAGGCTGAAACATCCGTACATGTTGCAAGTGGGACAGATCATCGTCGAAGCCTACTCAGCCGGAGGAAAAATGCACGACGTTCTCAATTCGAGTGTGGTACTCTTCAATGGTCTCGAGCAATACACGGAGGAAAAGCAGTCGGAGCTGCGGCCCTACACTCAGCTCGTGTACATTTCGATCCTCATTTTCCTCGTTATTGCTCTGATCATCACCTCTGAATTCATCGCCCCTCTCAACCATCTCCCCCACATCTCGCAGACACCCACTACTTTTGGAGGAAATTCCCATTTTGGCTTCAATCTCAGCTCCATCCCGCCGGTGTATTTCGAGTCGGTATTCTTCTTCGCGGGCATGTTCGAATCTCTTTTCGGAGGGATCGTGGCGGGTAAGATCGTAGACGGGTCATCAACTGCCGGCTTGAGACACTCGCTTGTACTGCTTGCGATAACCGTGATCATTTTCAACTTGCCAGGGATCGGGATCTTTGCTATCCATTAGTCGGGCTGACAATTGAGGTTCGCAAGAAAAAGCAAGTAAATTCAAACAAAAAAGGGGGTGAATGAGCGATGTCAAAGAAAGAGGATGCTACTGGGAAAGATGCTTTACTGGATCAAGAAGTACAGTCGGTAGTTCAACGGATGGTGGATCAGGGTGTCTACCTTATCACCCCCAAGCTAGATACCAAAGGTCTCTCATACCCTGCACTTACGAACGTTTTTCCTGAAAAGTCCGAAGCAGAAATCCAGGAATTCCTGGACAAACTCCGCGCCTCGGGCATACTAAAGTCCAAACTGCTGGACAAGGTGATAGTTTGTCCCACATGCGGGAGTCCCTCGGTTTACTCCAAGTACAACTGTCCTCGATGTTCCTCCTTCGACATCGGCAAGGCTTCCATCATCGAGCACGTGAGGTGCGGTTACATCGGCTCCAAGGAAAAGTTCCAGAAGGGAAATCTGCTCATCTGTCCCAAGTGCAAGAATACAGTGGGAGAGGTCGACTATCGCAAGATTGGTACAAGCTTCGAGTGCAATTCCTGCGGCTCCCGCTTCGAGGCCCCAAGAATGAGCCACAAATGCAACTCCTGCGACGACGTTTTCACCTACAAAGAAGCTCGGTATGAGCCGATCTACGAGTTCGAGCTTTCCGAAGACACGAAGAGAACCGTAGCGAAGGGGACCTTGCCTCTAGCCTCCATTCTGAACACACTCAAGGACGCGGGCTTCGAGGTGGGTCTGAAAAGTGATCTTACTGGCAAATCCGGAGCTACTCACAACTTCGACATCGTAGCTAGGAAGGGTTCTGCGCTCGTCGTCGCGAACTTTACTTTCGAACCCAAGGAGGAGGACATCATCGGACTCTTCGCGAAGAAGTACGACGTCGATCCCACTTTTACCCTGCTCATCGCGCTTACCCCACCCTCCAAAGAGGAAGAAGGTGTTAGCAAGGCCTACGGGGTGATGATTATCTCCTCCACTGGAAACCGTTCCATTGGAGAACAAATCATCGATCTGGTGAACGATCACTTCGAGAAGGCTCAGGAGGAGACCGGACGGCCAGCAGCTGTTCCGCCAGTGACGAAGGCCACGTCGACAGCGGGGATGGAGGACGACGATCTTCCCCAGCCTGCGTCACCAATCCGGACACCCATGGAAGTTGCTCAGAAGAAACAGGACTTTTGGTTGAGAAACCAAGAGGAGCCCCAGAAGGAACCTGCCTTGTCTTCAATCGCAACCACGATTGATGTGGAACCCGACAAGAAGGATAAGATGGAAGAGGAGCCTCTACCCAAGCTTCAAGATCTAATGAAACAGAAAAAACCCGAGCCCGAAAAACCAGAAAAGCGAAAGACTCTGGAATTTGATCTCGACGACGATGAATGGGAACAATACAACTTTTAGAAAAGCTGGAAACGCAAATCCAGCTGATTTATCACGTGACCCAAAACCAGTGATAAACCCCGGAAATCCTCCTCTATTCTGAAGAGGAAATTTGGTCACGCAATCCCCATCTCTAGACACTTTCTTTCGTAAGCATTTGGAAGCCGATTGTCAATCCAATTTGTTGTAACAAAGAGATTCCGGCTAGATTTGGAGGCTTCTGAAGCAGCGATTTGCTGCAATGAATGCATGATTCGAAGGTCCCGACACCATGGTGTCTGTCGCACATTTTTGTGCTCCTACGAAACTGCAATTATCGGGTCTTCGATATCCTCTTTGACATCATACGGCAGGTTTTCCGAATCGATATCCGGGATGCTTTCTGCGCCAACCATTCCATAGTTCAATTTTCGTAAGATTGATTTCAAGGCTAATGTTTCATCAAAATTCAACTGGATCATTTTTGATTTCGAATCTTCCTCTGTTCTTTGATCGTGGATGTTGATTCGAAACTTCGGGATAGAAGCGAGCTTGGAATACTTGCGTACATTTTGCCCGCTTGAAAAATGCAAGTGATGAATCAGGTAGATTTCGTAACTCTTCTTGTGCTCTCGGACTGCTAGATACCTGTAGGCGCCGCAACTGCACTTTTCGAGGTTGAGGAAGTGCTGCATTCCAAGGCTGAGATTTTTTAGGGGCTGTTTTATCGACAGGTGTAAATTTCAACTAATCAAGAACTAAGTTTAGTTTCCTCTCGAATGGATAAGTTTCAAATTTCCGACAATACAGCGCCATCAATATCGAATCCGATATCGAACCAGATATACAAGCGATGATAGAAGGTAATGTCCAATTTACAAGTCACCCTAGAGAAACTGGAGCGATACGCCAAGAACCAGGGAGGGTACGACATCTACATCGCTGACGATATGGTCATGTTGAGCTTTGTGCCGGTCTTTCCAGAGGTTCTGGCCAAGGGAGATACTGCACCTCCGAGGGTAGTCATGACTGGCAAGCTTACAATGGGCAGGGTGGACTTTCAGAAAGTGGAGATCGAGGAAGGGTCCGAGTCGGTAGAAAAGAGTCCAGAGGAATCTGAAATGGTGTACAAAAGCTGGTTGGATTACATCGAGGAAAATTACTAGAGCTTTATGACTGAGCGAGAAGATATTCTCGAACCGCTATAGCAGTATATTTTTTCGTAACCATTATAGGCGCTGCGGAGGCTAAACCGCGATTACTGCATGCTGACAATTGAGGATCTTCCGCTTGACGGTAAGGTCGTGTTTCTTCGAGTCGACATGAATACTCCACTGGATCCGGCGAATTCCAAACTCATGGAGTTGAATCGCATACAGGAAGCCTCGGTGTCTATTCGGGATCTGAACAGATGCAGAGTGGTTGTCGGTTCTCATCAGGGTCGCGTCGGAAGGGACGATTACATCGGTATGGAGCAGCACGCCGAGGCGCTTACCAATATCTTGGGGAAGAAGGTGCGCTTCGCGGACGATATCTTCGGTCCTTCGGCCGTGAAGGAGATCGACTCCCTGAGCAATGGAGACGTGTTGCTGTTGGATAATCTCCGCTTTACTGCTGAAGAGAACATGGAATTCACACCCATGGCTGCTTCCAAGACCATCCTGGTGCAGCGTCTCGTAAAGCACTTTGATGCTTGTGTGCTGGATGCCTTTCCGACTGCGCATCGGGCCCATCCCTCCATTGTAGGCTTTTCCTACCTGCTTCCCACCTGCGCGGGGAGACTCGTAAGCAAGGAACTGAAAGCGCTCAACCGGATCATGACTGTTTCCAAAGCACCGTTTACTACAGTACTTGGAGGAGCGAAGGTTTCGGATCGATTGGAGGCGATTGATACTCTGATCGCCAACAAGCGGGCTGACAAGGTCCTCCTCTGCGGCTTGATCGCTAACGTCTTTTTGAAAGGGGCGAGGAAAATCGAATACGATATCGGCATCGATAAGGAAGATCGAATGGTCGAGAAGGCCACCTTTCTGATGGCGGATTACCCCGACACGTTCCAGTTACCTGTGGACGTGGCCGTGGATCGCTCTAGCGAGCGTGTGGAGATCCCGGTTGAGGAATTGCGCCCTGGAGATCGCGTCTATGACATCGGTTCGAAGACGATCGACCATTATTCCCGCATCATCAGGAGTAGCGGCACCATCTTCATGAGCGGACCTCCGGGATTCTTTGAAGATCCGCGCTTTGGAGTGGGGACTGAATCTCTACTCCGGGCGATGGCGTCCAGTTTCGGCACCACGATCGTGAGCGGGGGACATCTGAGCGCTGCCTTGCAGCGCTTTGGCATTAAAGAGTGGATAGATCATGTCAGTACGGCTGGGGGAGCTCTCGTCCTGTTCCTGGGGGGTAAGAGACTGCCTCTGATCGAAGCTCTGGACGCCTACGAGAAGAAAATGAAGGCGACAGCGAGTTGACCACCAAAGTAGCAGTTAACGGCTACAATGTTATCGGTCGACGAGTCGCCGATGCCGTGGCCCTCCAGTCCGACATGCAACTCCTCGGCGTAGCCAAGGTAAAGCCCGATTACAAGGCGAGATCTGCCATCGAAAGAGGATACAAGGTGTATGCATCGGACGAGAAAGGGGTCAAGGCTTTCGCCGATGCCGGGATTCAGTGTGCCGGTTCCTCCAAGGATCTCGTTGCGGCTTCGGACATTGTGATAGATGCGACCCCCGAGGATGTGGGGAGTCAAAACAAGCAGCTGTACGAGTCCCTCGGAAAAAGAGCGATCTTTCAGGGCGGCGAGGAGCACGAAGTAGCGGGAACTTCCTTCGTGGCGCAGTGCAACTTCGATGAAGCTCGAGACAAAAAGTATGTCCGGGTCGTCTCCTGCAACACCACGGCTCTCTGCCGAGTACTGAGTTCTCTCGATCAGGATTTTGGGATCTCCAAAGCCAACGTGGTGATTGCCCGGAGGGCCGCCGATCCAGATGAAAGCAGCAAGGGCCCCATTGACGCGGTGGTACTAGATCCTGTCACTATTCCTTCTCATCACGGTCCCGATGTCAACACGGTCCTCCCTGGATTTCCTGTAATCTCTATGGCAATGAAAATCCCCACAACTCACATGCACCTTCACTCCTTGATTGTGTCGGTCAAGAATCCTCCGAGCGAGGCCCAGGTGGTGAACAAACTTTCTCGGACACCACGATTGATGTTGGTGGCGAGCAAGAAAGAGGGGATAAAATCCACGGCGAATGTTATGGATCTCGCGAGAGAATTAGGGCGACCGCGCAACGACGTTTTTGAGGCTGTCGTGTGGAGGGATTCCGTCAAGGTACTCGGGAAGGAGATCTACCTCTTTATGGCGGTTCACCAGGAAGCTATTGTGACTCCGGAAAATGTAGACGCGATCCGCGCTGTTCTGAATACCGCGAGTGCTCACGAATCGATGCGAATGACAGATGAATCGCTCAAGATTCGAGCAAACTAGACGTTGCTTTCCCTTTTTCCTTAAATAAGCGCCGATTCCGGAAGGCATCTCGGCCGAACCCCGGTTCTTCAAAGAGTATGAGCCAATTGTCTAGCAAAGAATTGAACCCCTATGAGAACGCCATGGTGCAGCTGCGAAACACCGCGAAGATCATTCACCTCGAGGATGATCTTCTAGAAACTCTCTCACAACCCAAGAGAATTCTTTCTGTGTCCCTTCCGGTGAGGATGGATAACGGGAAGATCAAGAATTTCCAGGGCTACCGGGTGCAGTTTAACGACGCCCGTGGCCCCTTCAAGGGAGGGATCCGGTATCACCCCAATGTGTCTTTGGACGAAGTAAAAGCGCTCGCTACCTGGATGACGTGGAAATGCGCAGTTGTGGACATTCCGTTCGGCGGAGGGAAGGGTGGCGTCATCTGCGATCCCAAGAACATGTCCCTGGGAGAGAAGGAACGTCTAACGAGAAGATATGCTTCCGCGATCGCGGACTTTATCGGCCCCAGAAGGGACATTCCGGCTCCGGATGTTTACACGGATTCGCAGACGATGGCGTGGATTCTGGACGTCTACAGCTACATCCACGGCTCTCCAATTCCAGAAGTGATCACTGGCAAGCCGATTTCGTTGGGCGGGTCGGAGGGGAGACACAATTCTACTGCGAGAGGTGTCGTCATTTGCGCTAGGGAAGCCGCGAAAGCGATCAACCTCCCTCTAAAGGGAGCTACTGCTGCCATCCAGGGGTACGGTAATGCCGGTTCCTGGTCCGCTGTGTTTCTTCAGGAGCTCGGTGTGAAGGTCGTCGCTGCGAGCGATTCCAAGGGCGGTATCCAGTCTGACCTAGGTCTGGATCCTGCCAAGGTGCAGGCTCAAAAGGACAGGACGGGGACGGTTGTGGGATTGCCCGGAACCAAAGCTATCAGCAACGAGGATCTCTTGGAACTCGACGTGGACATTCTCATTCCCGCAGCTCTCGAGAACGCAATCACGGGGAAAAACGCCTCCCATATCAAAGCCAAGATCATCTCCGAGGCTGCGAACGGCCCTACGACACCCGAAGCCGACGAAGTCCTTGCGAAGAACAAGGTCTTTCTCGTTCCGGACATTCTCGCTAACGCGGGAGGCGTCACCGTCAGCTACCTGGAATGGGTGCAGAACCTCTACAGGGAGCACTGGACGGAAGACGAGGTCAACAAGGAATTGGAGAAGAAAATGGTGATCGGTTTCAACGGAGCTTACGATGCCTCGAAAAAGTACGGCGTTCCGATGCGAGAAGGGGCGCTTGCGGTCGCCGTCAACAGGGTCGCCGAAGCGATGAGGACCCTCGGTCAGTGGCCGTAGCGCTCTAAAAAATTCTGGAATGTGCAGCCGGTAAAGCTGCACACCATTAATTTTCTTCTAGGCTTTGACGTACTGGGGATACTCGATCCTCGTCGGCTCCCAGTCCTCGAGCTTCCTGTCGTGGAACGCTTGATAGGCTGACAGATCCAGCATCGCGTGGCCAGAGTTGTTGAAAACGATCACCTTGGCTTCCCCGGTCTGCTTGCATCTCAATGCCTCGTCGATCACGAACTTGATCTCGTGGGCCGACTCGGGAGCGGGAATGATGCCTTCCGTTCTGGCGAAGATCGTGCCGGCTTCGAAGATTTCGTTCTGACCATAAGCGACGGATCTCATGTAGGCTTTACTGATCAAGTACGAAATGATCGGTGCCATCCCATGGTATCTCAAACCTCCGGCGTGGATGGGCGGGTTCTTGTAATCCTTGCCCAGGGTGAGCATTTTGAGCAGGGGTGTCGTTCCCGCCGTGTCTCCAAAGTCGTAAGTGTACTTACCTTTGGTCGTGTGCGGTACGGCCTTGGACTCGCACGCCACGAA
>JASHXQ010000228.1 GCA_030043455.1 Nitrososphaerales archaeon
GCTGTAGTGAACAATCGTCTCGTTATTCCACGACGCGGAAATATTCGCGGGTTGGAAGAGAATATTCTGATCGGGGGATGTAACATTCAGGGAGTAGACGAAGGTCATGTTGGAGCTTCCCGCGAGCGACGAGATATTGACTTTAACTGAGGATCCCTCGTTTATGAGGCTACTTGAATTAAAGCTCTCGGCAAAAGTCATACCCGGGGGAATGGCGTCCAGAACGGTGGCATTGGAGAGTTCGCTTGGAGAGCCGTTGAAGACAGTAAGAGTGACATTAGCTGAAGTCGAAGTATTATCCAGCTGAACCGACTTCTGAACATATGCGGCCGGCGTACCCGGCGAACTGAAACTGAAAACCGCGCTCATGGTATTGGTTGTGGTGTTCAACGAATGTCCGCTTGCATCAGACCAAGTCACTGGATAAGAAACCGTAGAGTTGGTAGATGTCAATCCACCAGAGCTGGCGTTCGAAAGGAAGCTCCAGCTCGCTCCGACCGGAAGATTTGATTTCGTTAGAGTCCCAGAAGCTAGACTAATTGCGGGCCCGCTCCCCTTGTTAGTGACTGTGACATTGACGGAGAACGTTTGTCCGGCCTGGATCGTTCCGCTAGGTAGCGTCTCGCTAGCTTCTAGCAAGGGTTCATTTGAAGCGCCTATCTCCAGCGTCTCAGGATTCAGATAAGCCGTGGCTGTTACGGTTTTGTTTCCGGCAGAACTGAATTGATAGGTAACAGGAGTAGCCGGGATCTGAATAGTCCCATTAGATGCCAAAACAGTAAAGGCGTACGCCACAGTTTCCGTGGAGCCCGCTGTCAGGTTGGCGACTTTCCCGGTCTGCCCTACGGTCAAGTTAACAGCATTGCCGTTTTGATACACCCAAGAATCGTTAAAGTCCACGTTGTTGGCATTCGTAGTCCCGGACGGACTGACATTTTGCACGTACACAGTCACGGATACATTATCACCTTTTGACGGAGTCAATGACGGGGTGATTTGCCTGTAGGCGAGAATAGTAGGAAACGAGAAATCGAGAGAAGCGTTGATGTTTGGCACTGCTGCAGAATTATTGCCTGCGGTGGGCGGACTGGCAGAAATTAACGCCGAGAGGTTTGAATAATTGTTCACAAAGGTCGAGTTAGAAGAACTCACCAACCCTCCTAGTACGTGAATATCAACGGAAGAGCTACTGGCCACGGATGAGTAGTTGTATCCACCTGAGAGTCCCAACTGGGTGTACAGACTGAAACTGGATGCTGAGCTGAGCGCCGACAATCCGCCATAGGCAAGCGAATAGACAGAAGAGCTCGCAGTATAGCTCAGCTCAAAATAATTGAGATCGTTCCCCTCGAGCTGGCTCTCAGGGAACATTGAAGCGAAGCCGTTGGCCGATTGAGGGATCAAGGGGTAAAAGTACACATGCACTTCGTCAGCGAAGGCTATGGGCGAGAAGTAAAGGAAACTGTTGGAGGTCGAGCCGGCAAGAGGTTCGAATACCAGCCCGAAATTCTGACTTAACGTGTTGGCGAGCTGGGTCGCATCGGACTGTGAGCTCCCGTTGATCTGCAAGACTGCCCCATTGGCATAAGGCTCTGTACTTCCTAGCAGGCCAAAACCGTATTTCGTGAACACTTCAAACTGGGACTTCCACGATTGATAATTGGTCAGCGTGATCGAGTAACCTGTGACGGAAGATGGAACAGAGACTGATGAAACTGAAATATTTCCTCCCGTCAGGCCGACTTTCCAGAAGGTTTCGCTTGCGGTGATGTATAGAGACAGATTCTCCGTATACGGCGGAGAAGCTGCGGGGGCCAGTACACGTGCGGTTACGCTAGGGAAACCGTTTCCAAAAGTTAAGAAAATGGGAGTAGCTAAGAGGGCTGAAATGACCAGCACAACAAGTACGATAGCACGTGCACGCAATGCATTTTCAAAAAAACTCGCTGAATAGCCGTTATAAAGTTTGCAATAATCTCTTCGAGAATTAGTGAATTCTCATTGATCTCATCGTCCGGAATTTCTACGATGGCTAGAAGCATCTTCCGGTGGATCATCAATCCCTTTTTCGTCTAAAACAAAAATAGTTTCCCTCTCCGCGTGATAAGGGCTGTCAACCATTCTAGCTACCCTGTTCTTACCAGACTTTCTAAAGTAGATCCTGTACGTACTGGTATGAGCCACCACATTACCTCCCGTGGCTTTGGTTGGATCTCCAAAGAAAGTATCTGGAGACGACTGCACCTGATTGGTGGCTACCACCGCGACATTGTAAACCTCGGCTGTCCTAACTAAAGTGTGCATGAAGCGATTTAATCTCTGCTGGCGTTCTGACAAGGTACCTCTACCTAGAAACTCTGCGCGATAGTGAGCTACGGCACTGTCAACGATCACCAACCGTACTCTATGATTTCTGATTTGAGCGCCTAACTCACCCACGATTAGCTCCTGATGGGAGGAGTTGAAGGCTTTCGCGACTATAACTCCATCTAGGATTTCATCAGAATTCTGTCCTCTATTCCTTGCGATCTCCGCAATCCTTTCCGGCCGAAAGGTGTTCTCAGTATCTATGTATACGACTGTTCCACCGAGCCCTCCCTGTTCGCTAGGCAATTGGGTCATGACGCAAAGAGTGTGACACACCTGGGTTTTACCTGAGCCGAACTCACCGTAGAATTCTGTGACAGCCTGCGTTTCTATTCCTCCCGCGAGCAGATCGTCCAAATTTCCCGAGCCCGTAGAAATACGCTCGATCGCTTTTCTTCTGCGATAAATCTCGGAAGCAGAGACAAAATCATCGTCAAAGTACTTCAGCTCTACCAGCTTCGACCTCGCCTTATTACAAAGCTCGGTGGCGCGCGCGAGATCCGAACCTACGGCATCCGCGACATCGCTGGGCGATTTTACAGCTAGATCCAAAACAGTGATGATCCCAATGTCATTGAGTTTCGCCTTGGTCGCCGGGCCCACGCCATCTAGCTCATCGATTTCAAGCTTGGCGGCGAGCGCATTGCTGCTCTCGGGTAGCTCTCCGGCCTCTCCCTCCGGACCAGTCGAATCTGCTTTGGTCAATCAACTCTCACGGATTCGTGCCAGATTGTCTAAGAAGGAAGCTCCTAAGGACTGACCCTGCTGATCGTGCGGGGAAAAAGACTGGTTGCCCTAATGTGTTTCAGGCCGCACATCCATCTCGTGGTCCTCTCGGTACCGATCCCGAATCCAGAATGTTCGGGCATGCCGTACTTCCGCAGCTCCAAGTACCATCCAAAAGACTCTGACGGAAGATCCTGGTTTTGAATCCGCTCCATCAGCTGGCCGTAATCGTGAATTCTTTGGCCCCCGGTTGCAATCTCTCCATATCCCTCAGGCGCGATGAGGTCGGCCGATTTGGTCACCTTGTCGTTCGTTTCTTCAGTCATGTGATAGAACGATCGGGCTGACAACGGATATCCAGTAATGAAAAAGGGAACGTCGAACTCCTTGGATATGAGCCTCTCGCCTTCGGTGGGCGGATCGTCGCCCCATTCGAACGGAACTCCCTTCTTAATCGAGATCTCTCTTGCCTCCTCATACGTAATTCTGGGAAACGGCACCTCGGGAAATTTGAAGGTACGCCCCAAAGTCTTCAGATCTTCCGATCTATTCGCCAAAACCCTTTCTGCCATAGCCTTCACCAGGTTCTCCTGCAACTTCATGTTGTCATTTTGATCTGCAAAGGCCTGCTCTGCCTCGATCATCCAGAATTCGGTAAGATGCTTGCTCGTCTTCGATTTCTCCGCCCTGAAAGCAGGCTGGTAGATGAACACCTTCCCTAGCGCAGCCAGGGCAGCTTCTTCGTAGAATTGTGCACTCTGGCTGAGGTACGCCTTCTTTGAAAAGTAGTTGATCTCGAATAAGGTAGACCCACCCTCCACTGCATTCTGCACAATCGAAGGAGCTGAAATCAGCGTAAAGCCATTTTTCACAAAATGATCGAATGCTGCATACACAATCTCCGCCCTGATCCGGATAACGGCGGAGGCTTTCCGACCCCGGATCGCGAGATGACGCTTGTCATAAAGGTAAGATGCAGACTTGACCGCACTTCTCGTAATCGGCCAATCTTCCGCTTGTGAAAGGATCCAAAAGTCGCTAACAGAGATTTCCTTACCCCCGGGAGCTCGTTTGTCATCTCGGATCAAACCTTCGACAGCAACCGCCGATTCTTTCGTTGCTCTTTCAAAATCTGCAAAGGCTTGAAGTGGAACTCGATCTTTCTTACTAGCGACCTGAATGTATCCGCTGCCATCCCGAATGGTAGCGAATTTGATGCCGCCAATTGAGCTCTTAGTTGCTACCCATCCCATGATGATAACCCGAGTCCCAGGAGCAGAGGAAAGAGCCTGAGCTACCGTATGGGTTCGATTTTTTGGTTTGGGTAAAGATTCTTGAAAGGTCATACCGCTTACTGGAATCGACTTCTGGCCCTCCCGAAGGGGCCAACTGGGCTTTTGAAGCATTCGCTGGTAAGGCACTGCAGAGAAGATCAGTGCATCTCGACAGTCCCACCTGGCGAGGCTTCCTCAAAAACGAGAGCATTGAATCTGTAAATTATCGTACCGGGTACGAGCCATTGATCGGGGGGAGCCCCTGCCTTCGTGCTTAGATTGCACAGAAATTCTTCAGAACCCCAATCGTATTCTGTTGCTACTTGGGGGAGAAGTAATCCGGACCCGAAAGACCAGCGCATAATCAATCCATCTCTTCCGATTTTTATTTCCGACAAGAGTTCTTTTTGATTTTTGACTTTGATCTCGACTGGTTCCGTCAAGAGACTGACTTCGACGAGAAGATTCGGTAGCTCTGTTGACTTCACGGGGGGAAACCTCGGATCTCCGGTCGCGGCTTCGATCGCAGAGTCAGTGAGCGCTCTGCGTAACTCGTATACTGGTTCGGAAAAGCCGATACAACCCCGGAGGGATTTCTCTGGATCGTTCTTCTTCAGCGTAACGAAGCAACCCATTCTCTGGCGAAAGCGGGTATCCTCTGTCACCGAGACCGGTGTCATTTTTTTCCCCGTCTCGAGGTAAGTAGTGATGATCGTCCTCGAAGCATTCACCAGAAGAGGCCCGTCGGCCTCGGAGAATGTTGCCGATTCGGGTTCATTCACTGCCATACATTCCAGCTACCGTTCTGATTCTTCTTGTAGCGATTTAATGAGTCTGACATTGACGGAAGCAAAGAGAGCCTTCATCTTCCTCCAGTGACTCCCCTGCCAGTATTCTTTTCCACAGGACGTACAACCATAAATTTCGAGACCGTTCAGATTCTTTGAAGCGGTATCCAAAAGCTCTCCGTTGCAAAGAGAACATCTGGATTTTAGATTCGACAACTGGACTTGAGTGATCCCGGCCTTTGAGAGAATTTCGAAAAGCCTTTCCTCTTCATTATGCCCGGTTACGAGAATTGTCCTGACTCTCAGAACTTTGGAACGAATGGAGAGTTCCACGTCACTCGTCAAAAGTATTCGCTTTAAAGACAGAGCCTCTTGCAGGAGGAATTCGTCGTTCGACTCGCCGTCGTACACAGTGTCATAACCAAGAATTCTTAATTTTCGAGCAGTACTTCCAAGCATTCCGTCAACAAGAAATGACGGCTGAATCTTAAGGAGAGTTTGCAAATTCGAAAACCGAAAGAATCGACGAGAAATAGGTCAGTTCTCTTCAGTAGACATCTGGAGTTCCTCTTCCACGTTTCCGGTGGTGCACTCGCTGCAAATGAACCTGCCGTCGATCTCCAGCAGGCGATCTGACCACTGATTACACAAATCACAGTATCCCGCAAGGAATGTGGGCTCTTTTGAAGCCTGACCGGTCATGATCATTGCCTTCTCCGATATTATGTCAAAGAGTTCTGGTGTAATGGCTAGAATGTCAGAAATGGAAATTATACCAACAATGCTGTCCTTGTAGCTCACTCCCAGTCTCTTGATACCGTGCTTGCGCATAGAGCGGGCAGCTTCTATGATCTCCTTTTCGCTATCAATCGTATACAGAGGCTTTGACATGACCTCTGACCCTTTGATCAAGCTGGGTTTGGAATCGTTGCAAACAACCTTTGTGACAATGTCGCCGTCCGTAACAATGCCTATCGGTTTCTCGTTTTCTGTTATTACAACGCTACCAGCCTTGGAAGCTGCCATCTTTTGCGAGATCTCTTGTATGGATTCCCCGGGTTCAGCCGTGATGACTGGGCTGTTCATGACCTCCCGGACTAGAACTTTCGTTCTTACAGGTGAGGTATAATTGGAAGATTTTATGTCCGGTTCGCCGAACCCAGCAGAGAGACAGGGCTTGCAGCTCTTAATGATTTTGTTTTTCTGACACCAGTTTGTACGCGCCCGAGGGGAGCACCCTCATAATATCATCCAGCGAGAGTTTCTTCGCGGCGTCCCTCAACTGATCATCTTTTATTCTGCTCACGAGCTGCTGCTTTACTCTCCTCGCGAATATTGTTCCTCTCTCCTTACCTGGGGCAATCCGTACTAGAGAGTGGCAGTAAGTGTTGAGCGACTTTTCAGGGCCACAAACTAACAGAAGCGATCTCGAATCCGAGAGTCCTTCTCGCGTTAAATCTTCGTCTGATTTTTTTTCCTTCGCGGGGAGGCTCGAAGCTGACATCACACCCACTGAAAGCTCCACTCTCACGTGCCGAACAAAATTCTTCTTGCCTTCGATGAAAAACGAGCCACGAGGCAAATATTCCCCGGAAGGCGCGCTCTTCTTTATTTGCTCGGGATTCACCCAATAAGCATCTGCGGATCCAAGTTCGTCCTTCCAAGCACGACTAAAACTAACTGTAGCTTGAGCGATTTCTAGGGCGATCCCATCAGAAGTCGCCCCGTCTGCATTTTCGCTTCGAAGGACAAAGAAGGGAGATCCATAAAGATCCGCGTGAAAAACAACATCATTTTTTCCCAGGTACTTGTTGACCACAATGCTATTGGAAGTACTGTCGCGGCCACCGAGGGCTAGCCGGCCATCAGATGTAACGAACCATCGGTATCTTTCGAACCATTGTCTTTCTCTCCGTTCAGTGACTAGTTTCCTCCCAGCTTTCTCTTCTTGCGAACGCGTGGACTCAACCAAGTTGTCGAGCTGATTTTGCAGATCATTCATAACCTCCTGTATCTTGGAGGACTCTGCATCGAGACGTTTAGCCTCATCGAAGAGGCGAGATCCGAGACCACTTTCAGAATATGACTTGAAAAAGGATCGGGGATCATTCTGAAACCTCAGCTGATTGCCAGATTCCTTCGCGATCTCCAAGATGTCATAAGACAGTAATCGATCCGCCATTACCTGTTCCGTCTCTCGAGTCGGAAATCCGGATTCCATCAGACCCTTTGCCATAACTCTCAATTCTTCCGCTATCTTTTTGTTGGATTCAATCTGCGCAGTTTGCTTACCCACTGCCGAACTGAGTTCCGCCGCCTTTGCTCGTGTTTTCTGTGAGACGGCTCTTGTCCTCTGGATCGTTATCTCTTGAACCAGTACTTCATCAAGGGCGTCACTGAGCCTTGGAAACGAGCTAATGGTCGCCAAGTTATTCTCGACAGCTCGCGTCCAAGAAATAGGTACTATAGGGCAGACATCTACGTCCGAGTCACTCCCCTCTCGAGGAATGAGGATGTGCCCTGCTTCACTTTTCTCAAGATCACTTCGCAGACTTTCGGCTGCCGCTGATAACGAATGCAGTTGCTCTGGATCTAGGGAGCTAGCCAATAAGTTAGCATCGACCTGTGCCCTAAAGAAAATCTCCTCCACAAATTTACGTGAGGTACCCACATTTCGGCCAAACCATTGAACCGCCGAAACTGCCTCCTCCCGATTAGATATAGTGGAAGATAAGATGGAGTGGAGTCTAGATTCGCTGACATCTTGAAGCGGAATTCCTCTCGTCGGCGGTAGAATGTATTTTGCCCCCACCTGCAGGGATCGATGCCTGAAAGTCTGAGGTTTTTCCACATCCACGATTAGTTCGTCTTGGTCTGGATCGGTGAGGATCAGATTACCTTTCGCGAAGAATTCGGCGAACAGGTTCCGCCTTTCCTCTTTTCGACTTTTGAAGGAAAATTTAGCAATCCGCTCATTGTCCACTTGCTCGATCGAAACTAGAGCAAACCTTTCCAGGATCCTCAGGCGGGACACAAACTTCGTAGCTTGTGGAATCGACAGGTTCTTCGTTGTGAGCCATGCCGCAAAAGATGAGGCAGCGATTAGTCTCTCCGGCTTTGAGGAGTGGTTAAGGCGGAACATGGCCCCGTCCTCCATCGAATAAATTCCGCTCAAGAAATAATCCAAGGTGGATTGCGAGATTTTCTTACAAAGCAAATGAATTTCGATTGCAGAAATTTCCAACTGAGATTAGCACAATTTTTTCTTCGGCATTTTTCTAATTGATGATAAAGAACCGAAATCCTAAAAAGATGTCCGGCACTTTTGGGAGATAAATCCGAGGGCGCGATACTGCGCTAAGATTTGTTATAAGCTCTTTCTGGATAAATGATAAACCGGTTGGCCAAGTCTTCTCGGAACCCACCTGCTCCCCCGACGGTACCTCCAATGGATCCATCGTTGCAGAGAAGGATGCTGGGAAGACTTTACTGGATTCGAGTTGGCTTTGCTGCTTTGGGCGGTTTTGTCTCTGGTGTAGTTGGTCTAGTCACTCCTACCGTATCATCAACCAATCTCTGGAACGATTTGAAGGGCAACGTTGCCAATCCGAACGCGTACTACGGCGCATACATTGCCATTTTCATCTTCCTAATTACTTACTACATGGCGAAATATTCGATTCTAAAGGGGATCAATCCGAAGGACAAGAACCGTCTGATCACTCAGGGTATTGGGTCCTTCATCATGATGTTTATCTTCTCTTGGATTGTCTTCAACACGTATCATTTCTGCATGCTTCTGAGCGCATGCCACGTTTAGGTTAAGCCGCTCGATAGGATTTCAAACTGGACCGTCGGCCTCGAAAGGTTAGGTTGAACCATTTCGGCGTACCTGTTTCTATCGACTCTCATGAAGTGTAATCGGTAAAGCGCGTATTCGGACAAGACGTCCCCGGTGGTCTCACCCTCACCCTGATTCCCCCTGGCTCTGATTGAGTTGCTCACGAGGATAGAGAGACCACGCCGATTAGCTAGGTAGGATAGGCGCCTAGCATAAAGTGAAAGTGCCCTCTGCCTGGCTGGTAATTCACTTTCTTTTGCAAAGTCCGAAACAAAATTAGATGTGACGTCGTCCACAATCAGTAACCTGCACCCAGAGAAAATAGCATCTTCACCAAAGCGGCGGTTTACTTCGATTTGCGATGACGCACTCCTCGCGTTAATGGAAAAGATTCTTTTCAAGACAAATTCAGGATCTATGGAACGGCTTTCTGCAATCTCAACGATCCTCTCAGGCCTAAAAGACCCCGTACAGTCAACAAAAACAACCTTGATTCTCCCATCCTGGCTGTCGTCAAAAAACTTGCAAGTCATCACCGCATTTTGAAAGCAAAACTGGGTTTTGCCAGTACCGGCCGCACCGAAGACATCAGTTAGGCAGCTGGTCGGAAGACCTCCGCCTAAAAGGGAATCAAATTCTGGAGAACCTGTTGTGATTTTGGAAAGACCATGCAGCTCAAATTCAAAATTATCTGGATTAGATACCGGAAAGCTCAAGACGATCGAGACTCTGTCGCGCTAAAAAAGCAAGTATGCGTTAGATAGCCAATTAATCCCATCGTCTAAATTCAGATTTTTTTAGTTGGGAAACCTTTTATCTCTGAAGCAGAAACTGCCGCTTTAAGGATTCCACGGTGTCGCAACAGGCGAAAAGACCGCTGAATGCTTTGCAGAAAGCGATCAACAAGGAAGTGTCGGTCCGATTGAAGATGGATCTGGAGTATCGCGGCAAAATGAGCAATGTGGATCCATATATGAACGTGATACTGGTTGATGCTACAGAATACAACGGCGGCAATCCCTCGGCAAATTATGGTAAAGTTGTAATCCGCGGGAACAACGTGTTGTTTATCAAAATCTCAAGTGGCTTCCAAATCTAGCAGATCTTCACTCGTCCTCTGTTTCCTTTAACATACTCGATGGCCTCTTCGAGCGCGTACCTCAGTCCAAATTTGCGCTCGAAAAACGAGCCCGCGTTTTGTACATCCCTCTGCAACATTTCCGAGGCATTGGTGTGCGAGACCGGAATAAATTGGGGCCAGTCAATGATCCAAGGCAGCCTGCCATCAAATAGGATATTGAATTCACTAACATCACCGTTGATCATATCAGCCGAGTAGGCTTTTTTGATGTCTTCAAAGATCTTTCTGAGGAGCTGTCTCGGGTTTTGAATATCCTCCGATGTACACCTAAACAACATGAGGCCGTCTATCTCAGTCATCAATACAGCATGGCGATCTCTCGCGATAAGCCCCGGTACGTCGATTCCAGCATCGAGGGCCTTTTTCAAACCGACTGCTTCCTTCTGGGCGGCGGCGATGTTTATTGAGAGCCACTGGTGCTGGTTTTCGGGATTTGTGTAAGACCTGGAACGTCGGGTGGACCTGAAGCTCAGGCGACCAATTCGATAGAACTTGATGACCAGCTGCCTTCCCGAGTCACTAACCACCTCGTAAACATCAGACTCTTTTCCCATCCCGATCGACTTTCCCATACCCGCGACGAGGTTCTTTTTTACAAGGGAATTTAGAGCAATGGCATCCAAGCCAGCCGTATTGAGAATAAAGCCAAATCTGCTTCTCATAACAAATCCGATGTAGTTTAATCGCCCAAGGCGAAATTCCACTTGATCTCGGTGCAATTCACTTTCTTGCTCGATGGCGTGTAGAGACACGGCTTCATGGCCGGAGATCGATCTCTCTATTGCGTGCAAAACTGCCCAGTCCTCGGGCTCCAGATCCCGTAGGGCCTTGGCTGCGATTTGGGCAGACGACAAAGTACTGAGCTAGTGTTTAAGGGCAAATTAATAATGAATGCTTATTCTCCAGAAAAAGAAAACCCGGAATCCTCATTGATGACAATAATCCTCCCACAAAAGTTAATTCTCAATTTCAACAAGACCGATCAATTTTGATTAACGAAAAGTTGCCGACCGGAAAATTACCGGTCGAAATTTTGGCGCCGATGCTGAAATCGATGCCCTCGGGAAATCTTGTGGTCGCTCCTGAAATTGGGATCGATGTGGGGATAACTCACTCTAAGGGGAGATTCCTTGTCTCGTCTTCGGATCCAATCACGGGGGCGGTTGAACGAATCGGCTGGCATGCAGTGACCGTGAGCGCAAATGATGTGGCAACAAGCGGTATCATGCCCGATACCATCAACGTCATCGCCCTATTTCCAGAGGGAACGGCTAGCTCAGAGATCGAAAAAGTTCTAAGTGAAATCAATCAATCCGCAGCCACCCTGGGAATCTCGGTTGCCGGGGGACACACAGAAATTGCTCCGAGCTTGAAGAGGCCGATTGTTTCGGTTACTGCCTTTGGCTCGGGTGATAAGTTCGTGACAGCCGGAGATGCGAAACCGGGAGACTCGATATTGCTCACAAAGACTGCCGGGATCGAGGGTACCTCGATCCTATCAGGTCTGCCGGCGGCCAAAAAGCTCGTGAGACCGGAGATCTTGAAGAGAGGGAGAGACTTACTCAACAAACTGAGCATTCTAAAGGAAGCTAAGCTCGCTTTCGATTCAGGCACGGTTCATGCGATGCACGACTTGACTGAAGGGGGAGTAATCGGGTGTACGCTGGAAATGAGCATGGCTTCAAAGCTCGGTTTTGAGTTGGAGGAGGATCGGGTTCCACTGGATGAAGCGACCAAGGAAATTTGCTCTAAATTGAAAATAGATCCTCTAAGGCTAATCGGATCCGGATCCCTTCTGATAGCCTGCTCTTCTTCAGATTCTTCACTGATCAAAGAGCGACTGAGTTTCGGGGATATCCCCTGTGTGGAGATAGGTAAATTTCAAGAACTGCGCAAGGGACGTTGGATAGTTTCCAAAGGAAAGAAGGAAGAAGTAAGGGGAATGTCCGTTCAGGACGAACTCTGGCCGGCTCTAAACAAGTACGGCAACCTTCCTTGAGGCTGCCGCCTTTACGAAGTTGAAATAGCTTGGCTCGGGTTTCCCGGGTCGACTGATATATTCAGGGTGGTATTGCGTTGCAAAATAGAATGGATGCTCCCTGATTTCTAGAATTTCTGTCCTTCTCCGGTCATCACTAAAAGCAGTGAAATGCATTCCAGCCTTTTCGAAGATCGGTAAATACTCTTGATTTAACTCGTAGCGGTGTCGGTGCCGTTCGCGAATTTGGTGTTTTTGATAAATTCGTGCGGCCAAGGTTCCGTCCATGATTTCGATATCGTGTCCACCCAGCCGCATGGAACCGCCAAGATCTTTCACCAGCTTTTGTTCCGGAAGGAGGTCGATCACCGGATTATCTGTTTGGGGGTTTAGCTCAGTCGAGTTCGCATCCACTAACCCCAGTACATGCCTCGCAAAAGAGACGATCGCCATCTGGAAACCAAAACACAATCCAAGATAGGGAACTGCATTTTCTCTCGCATAATTCGCTGCCAAAATTTTTCCTTCGCTGCCCCTTTTCCCGAATCCCTGTGGAATCAAGATCCCGTGGAATTCCGAAAGCTTACGCAAAGCTTCCGGATTGGTCTCGATATCTTGCGAATCTACATCCTCGATGATGACGCGTAAGCCCTGCAGAGCGCCTGCGTGAGCTAGCGCTTCATTTACTGATGCGTAACTGTCAGCAAGGGAGACGTACTTGCCGACCATTGCAATTTTGACTGCATCCTTCACAGAGACAAATTGATCCGCGACTTTCTGCCATTTTTCAAAATTGAGGACCCGCGGTGCAACTCGCAATCTCTCGCATATGGTTTCTATAATACCTTCGGATCGGAGAATCTCGGGGACTTGATAGATTGATTTCGCGTCAGGATTGGAAATTACACTTTTCAACTCGACGCTGGTGAACAGAGAGATTTTTTCTCGCGTATCCTTGGTGAGCTTGTTTTGGGATCTTACAACAATGACATCAGGCTGGATACCGATCCTTCTGAGTTCCTGTACGCTATGTTGCGTCGGTTTGGTTTTTTGTTCGCCCACAGGCTCCAGCACTGGAGCAAGAGTTACGTGGATGAACACTGAATTGGAAGCACCCTCTTCCAGCCTGATTTGCCGGAAAGCCTCGAGAAAGGGTAGACTTTCAATATCACCGACAGTGCCTCCACATTCAACTAGGAGGATGTCGGTATCAGTTTCGTTAGCTACCGTTCGGATCCTTTCTTTTATGGCGTCAGTAATGTGGGGAATGATCTGCACGCATTTTCCCAGGTATTTGCCATTTCTCTCCTCTTGAATCACTTTGAGATAGACGGATCCAGTCGTCAAGTTGTGATCCCGGGTGAGGTTAATGTCGAGAAATCGCTCGTAATTCCCGATGTCCATGTCGGTCTCGCCACCGTCATCAGTGACGAAAACCTCACCATGAGCGATTGGATTCATGGTCCCTGCATCGACATTCAGATAGGGATCGATTTTGAGGCAACTCACAGAAAAGCCGGAAAGCTGCAATAGCTTCGCTATAGATGCAGAAGTAATCCCCTTGCCGAGACCGGACATTACACCTCCGGTCACAAATACGTATTTTCTCGGCGTCACCGTTAACTTGGCGTCGGGAGCATCGTAAAAAGAATCTTCAGGCACAACGCTGGTTGTAGTTCTTGTCTTATATTCGTTTCTTCCAGAACAGATCCGTTTAGGCGGGGTTCATGGGAGAGACCAGATCTCCCACGTCACGTTGGCAACGTGCGATTCTTTCGATGGTATCTGCTAGGTGAAAAATCTCCGCGGGGGAATCGCTGGTAATCTCTCTCAGCGAAGTAACGAGCCTCTCGAGTTTGTGTGAATCATCGAGGACTCTCTGCGCCAATCTGAAATCCCTCTGGATGAAACTCCGCACTGCATTAGCTTGGAGAGTGTCAAGTAGATCTTTTAGTTCTTCAATTTTTTTGCGCACCTCGGGAGGGATTCCCCCTAACTTGGAAACAGAGTCAGACAGCTCCACCGCATAGTCTCCAGCGGTTTCCAGTGAGCTGGCGGCCACCCTGTAATCCAAGCAGTCGATCGACGTGAGTCCGAACTTGCTCGCAGATAGCGGTTCTCTGACCGCTGTGCGGATGAGCCGCACTAAAAGAAAGTGAAGTCGATCAACCTCGTCGTCTCTCTGCGCTACCGATTCAAAATTGGAAGTTTCACCGGAAGAGACCTGTCGCAGAGTGTCAGAAATCATTGCCCTAACAATGGTGCTAATTCTCAGAAAGATTTTGCTCGGCTCGACTGCCATTTTATCTACTAAAAACTGGCTCGTAATAGTTCTTGCATCCTCTTCCACCACTTCCAGTCCGATGAGAAGTTTGATGGATGAGATTATTCTGGACCGGTCTCTGGATGAGATGACTTCCCGCCCGGAGATTCTGATCAGGTCGTAGCCGAGAAGGTACGCGGCAGTGATTTCATTGGGGATCCCATCATTGCTATATTTAGATGGGTAGGCAATGGCGATTTCTCTCTCCCCACGATCTTCGCTTCCGTCTTTTGGTGGGTAAATCAAAAGACCCCCGTCTGCAGCCTCGTCCATGGTGACGACTGAGCCTTTTTTGAGCGAGGTTCTCCGTACCCACTCCTTTGGAAGGGAAACGAGTAGGGTTGCTCCCCCCATTTCTTGGAGCTTACGCAATTGCATATCTAGATAACTTTAGAGATTTTAGATATTATCTTAATATATATCTTCCAGCCGGCAGCCGGTTTCATGGGTTTGTTGAAACCTGGCAGTACTGCGAGATTCGTAACTTCTACGGCCACGTGTGCCGCGCTTTATGCGATTGTGAATATTCTGACGGCCGTGATCAGGACGCCATGGGGGATCGGGGAATTTAGGCCCGGAGTGGTGATTCCCGCTTTTTACGCTCTGGTTTTCGGCCCCCTGCCAGCAGCCCTAGGGGCGGGGATCGGATCCTTCATTGGGGATATGCTTTCTCTCGTAGGTAGCGGAGGAAGTACACCACTACTTGCAATTGTTGCCGGAGGGATCGGCAATTTCCTTGGGTTTCTGGTCTTGGGCTGGGTTTATCAGAAAATCAAGGGATGGAAGGGCTTCATTTTAGGCACCACTAGTGGTCTGTTTGTGGGCAATCTGTGGGCAGGCGCGGCAGTTGTGTTTTTACTTGGACTACCTGCCATACTCACTCTAGGCTTCCTGGAATTTTGGTTTGGCACTATGTTCCCCTTTGTGGTGATTTTTGTGCCGGCCCTATTACGCGCCATGAGACCGTATTCCAGCCAGTTATCAGCGAATTCCAGCTATCCGGAACTCGTGGAACCTCAGAAAAAAGTTCTTTGGACCTGGACGATACTGGTATCGGTGTTGGTCCTTGCAAGTCTCGGAGTCTTCCTTGCTTTCGAGTCGAGCTTGAGCTCCAGTTTCAGTATTTTCTGGGTGGAGGTTCTTCTGATCGTTTCCGCCATCTCCGCAATAGTGATGGGAGCTTTCATCCCGAACATTAGCAGAGCCAAACCGGTTCCTGTAGTCTCCGCCGGAAAATAGATCGTCCCTCGGCAGCGGCATCAATCCCACTTCAGTCATCGCAAGATGAAGCAATCCAGAACTGTGTACGTGCCTTCCGGGGTTTCCAGTTTTTTTGAAATCTGTGACCGAGACCCGCACGGCAGTGCGATCAAGGATCCCCTTCAGATTGGTGCTCGTGGGGGTGGTTTCATCATCCGAAGGGGCACGAAGACCACCGCTTCGTTCAACTCTGACTCCAAAGTCGATGAGATTAACATCAACGGACGGAAAGCCCCCGAGGCAAGGACCTCTCTTGAAGTAATCCGTTTAATTCGGAAACGGTACGAGATACCGTCTCTCAAGATCTTCCACAAGATTGAACCTCCCATCGGCCAGGGATTCGGCACAAGTGGTGCGGGGGCTTTAGCTTGTTCCATCGCTGTCGGCGACTTGCTGGAGTTGAAATTTACGCTATCTAGAGCAGCTGAATTTGCGCACGTTTCCGAGCTCAACAGCGTCACCGGACTCGGCACAGTCATTTCTCTAGCTTCTGGCACAGGCGGGATTGGACTCGTCACGGAGCCTGGCACTTATTCAGTCGGTAGGACGGACGCTATCCTCTCGAATCCGGACGATTACACTTTGGTGTGTGCCGCCTTTGGAATGATTGAAAAGTCCTCAGTCCTCTCCAACGAGAGGTCGCGCGGGGCCATCAACCGGTTCGGCAGGAAGACCCTCGAAACTATTCTTGAAGATCCTTCCCCGGAAAAGCTGCTAGCTGCATCGAGGCTTTTCTCCGAGGAAACCGGGTTGGCTTCAAGAACACTCTTGAACCTGTCAGATAAGGCTGTGAATGCCGGAGCTTTAGGCGCAACTCCTAATATGATCGGGAACGCGATTCATTGTCTGGTGGAGAAGATGAAGTACAAGCGATTCATGCAAGTTTTTTCCGGCTTGGTTCCGAAAGAATCGATCTTCGAAACAGATCTCGTCCAGAGCGGCCCTAGATTTTTACCTCCTGATCTGCACAATCTTTAACTTCGGCTGAAACTTACTTACGCGGTCGGCCACCCATAGTTGTGGGTCTCGCATGCTCTGATTGAGTTCTCGGGACTTGCAGATCGGGGCCGTATTAGGATTTGAGTGTCCCCAATCTTTGGTTTATTTGAAGAAAATCGAGACGAGGGGCTTCAAATCCTTGGGGTCCCGGTTGATGTCGACGTCGGTGGAGAGGGGCTTTGTGGCGATCACTGGTCCGAATGGTTCGGGGAAGAGTAACCTACTCGACGCGGTGATTTTCTGCCTTGGAGAAAATAGTCCCAAAACTCTTCGGGTGCCCAATCTCGGTGCACTCATCTACGATGGTTCGGTGGAAGAGCAAAAGCCATCTTCAGCGAAGGTCACACTTCAATTTGACAACAGTGATCGGCGGGTGCCTGTCGACTCGGATTCCATCAGCATCTCCAGAGAGTTGAAGCAGAGCGGTGAAAGCATCTATTCGTTAAACGGGAAACATATCCAGCGCAATAACCTTTCAGAGCTGCTGGAAGTGGCTCTTGTAACCTCCCGGGGGTTGAATATTGTCCTCCAGGGGATGATCACCCGCATTTCAGAGCTTATCCCCGATGAAAAGCGCAAACTGATCGAGCAAATGGTCGGTGTCGCGCAGTTCGACGAAAAAAAGGATGCGGCCATGAAGCAGCTCACGGATGCGGACCGGAAACTGGAGATCGCGATGGCCAAAATCGGGGAGATTCGAGACAGAGTGCAACAGCTTGAGGCTGAAAGAAATGATCAGCTCAGGGTGAAACAGCTCGAAGATCAGGTGAGGTGGCTGAGGGCCGCCTCCGTTTCCGCCAGACTTGGGAGGGTTAGGGCAATTGCTTCCCAAAGGAAGACTTCTGTCTTGGATTTCGCTGAAAGGTTGAAGCAACTACAGGCACGGCAATTTGAGATCCAGACAGCGATCGATTCCTCTGATGCTGAAAGAAGCTCACTGATCAAGTCGGCCATGGATGCAGGGGCAGCAAAAGTTGAGCTCGAGGTTGGTAAGCTGACAAATGAGCTGGAAGCCTTGAGACGAGAAAGAAGTGAAGCAAATGAATTCGTCGAGAAAACAAGACAGATCCTCCCTACCCTTGAACAAATGGCTGCCTCTCAAGAAGCCGGTCAACTCAGACAGGAAGAACAAATAAATGCTCTAAAAAGTCGACTCGAAGATTCCGACAAGGAAAAGCAGGCCATCATTTTGGAGCAAAGTCATCTCTCGGCTGATCGTGCTTTTCTAGAAAGAGAGATCAGCGAAGCCAGAAAAAGACAAGACTCATTGAGGCAACGAAAGGACGCACAAGATCGGAAGATCCAGTTCGCCAAAGATCATTTCAATAAGCTGACTGCTGACCTGCGTGCCGCCCGAGATCGAAAAAGCTCCACATCGGACAAGATGAAATTTCTGGAGGATAGTCTGACCAAGGCGACGAACAGTATTCGGTCGCTTGAGGATCTCTTATCGTCTCAGCGGGCCGAGCTCAGCGATCTCAGAACTTCCAGGATAAAGATGGAGAGGCTG
>JASHXQ010000229.1 GCA_030043455.1 Nitrososphaerales archaeon
AGGCTTTGGTGGGCACGGGATACCCTGGTCAACAAGCTGGATTCCCCCGGGGGCCGTACAAACCTTCGCCTTGCAGGTATTGATTATTGTAGTCGCCGTTGCTGCGATCTTTGCCGCTCGAAGAATCAGGAAGGCAGGCAAGCCTCCAGCTACTCCTCAGACTGGTACCTCTCCACCGCAAAAAACGCCGCCTTCCTGAATTTCAAATCCCATCATCGGCCTAACTCTCTTCACCATGCGAGATGCGTGATCGAGATGTGGAAATCTCTCGTGTACCCGCGAATTCGAAGAGCATCTTGCACAAGAATTTCGGGCTTCAAGATGAGTGGGACTTGAAACTTGTCGAATAAGCTACTTGGTCACATTCATTAGGGCTGTTGCGAAACTAGAGGCATAAGAGGAGTCACCCTCATAGTATGCATTGATTAGACAAGTCCCCACATCCTCAGGAGTAAAAAAAACTGAACAGGAACTTGCGGGAGATAAAACGCAGGAAGTACTTGAGAATATCCCTGTTTTGTTCGCGTTAAAAATTACAGTTCCGTTAGGGAGAGGATTGTCTATTGGGTAGCTTAGAATCGCAACGCATACCGCCTCGGAATTGACCGCTAGACTACCCGGGTAGCAACTAAGGCTCATGTTCAGTCCATCCGAACTTGTTGTATTGGATTCTGTTGAAAGCAAACTTGAACTGCTGGAGGTATTGGTTGTGAGAAATTGACTTGTCGATTGGATGGAGATCTGAGAATCACTCGAAGTCATCTGTTTTGTACTTTGAGAAGCAATGCTGCTTTGCGAAGATGCCTGCTGCCACGGGCTGATGATCGTTACGGCAAAAGAGATTGACAAGAGAACAGCTACTGCGATTCCGATCAGCATGACCAACTTCTCCTCTGATCGGGGATTCAAGCCCCATCCTCTACATTCGGGAACTTGATTAGATTTTTGTTATTACTCCCAATATCCCGGCTGGAATGATGTTGCGAAGATAGACGATCAGTCTATCCGGTCTTGGAGCTGTGATGACAGAATTTCATTCCAACTCTTACTCCGAGTAGAGATCTTGATTTATCGTTCACCGGAACAGATTGGTCTTTGCAAGATCCACGATCTCGTCGCCCTTTCCGTTGAGTACCGCCCGAATCATATACAGCGTGAAGCCCTTCACGACATCGTAGGTGAGATTGGGTGGAATCAAGAGCTCCTGTCGGTTGACTACACAGTCCACGAGCGCCGGCCCCTTGGTCGAGAGCGCATTAATTAGGGCAGGTCTGACTTCTTCTGGTTTTTCCACCCGAAACCCTGCAATCCCCACGCTCTCTGCAAGTTTCGCGAAATTCGGATTCACGAGATCCGTACCAAAGTCAACTATTCCTGCGGATTTCATTTCGAGCTCCACAAAGTCTAGAGCACCGTTATTGTAGACTATCACCTTCACAGGTAATTTGAGCTGTACTAGAGAGAGAAAATCCCCCATCAACATTGAGAACCCTCCATCCCCCGACAATGTGATCACCTGCCTGTTGGGAAAGGCTTCCTGTGCACCGATCGCCTGAGGCAGAGCGTTCGCCATCGATCCGTGAGAATAGGAGCCGAGGAGTCTTCTTTTGCCGTTCATGCGAAGGTAACGAGCGGCCCAGACCGTGGGAGTCCCCACATCGAAGGAGAAGATCGCATCTTCCTCCGCGACTTCATTCAGCACTTGAGTCACGTATTGTGGATGGATAGGAGCTTTTCCCGGCTCACCCTTTGCTAGATCGTCCAGATCCTTTCGGGTTCTTTGATAATGATCTAGCGATGCTTTCAGATGTCTCGAATCAGTTTTCTGCCCTAAAAGTGGTTTCAAAGCAACCAGAGTCTCCATCACCCCTCCCACTATGCCGAAATCTACCTTTGTCCTTCGGCCGATCTGCTCTCCTCGAAGATCCACCTGCGCAATCTTAGTGTCCTCCGGATAAAATTGCTGGTAGGGAAAATCCGTCCCTAGCATCAGCAGCAAGTCAGAATCCATCATCGAGTAGTATCCAGAAGAGAATCCCAGCAGGCCGGTCATGCCCACATCGAAGGGGTTGTCGTATTCCACGAATTCTTTACCTCTGAAAGCGTGAACTATCGGGGCTTGCAAAAGGTTCGCGACTTGCATAAGCTGAGAATGAGCTCCAGCGCATCCCGCACCAGCTAGAATAGTCACTTTTGAAGAGGCATTTAGGGCATTTGCCAGATTGGAGATGCTGTCAGATTGAGGGACAACGCTGGGCGGATCTCCGGAAAAAGTCGGGATGGGTCGTGAGGAAGTGGCTTCTTCAAGAGCCAAGTCTCCCGGAAGAACAATCACACTCACTCCGTTTGTCGAGACAGCGGTTCTGATGGCGATCTCCAAAATTCTCGGAATCTGATCGGTGTGAGAAACGAACTCACAATAATTGCTACACTCTCGGTAGAAGCGCTCCGGATGTGTTTCCTGGAAGTAATTGCTCCCCAGTTCTCGAATAGGAATCTGAGCGGCCAGTGCAATTACCGGAACGCGAGTTCTCTGACAATCGAAAAGGCCATTGATCAGGTGGAGATTCCCAGGGCCGCAACTCCCCGCGCAGGCGGCCAGCCTCCCCGTGAGATGAGCTTCCGCCCCGGCGGCAAAGGCCCCAGCTTCCTCGTGTCGCATATGCACCCAAGAAATGTCCTTGGAGTGAGAGCGAATCGAGTCGGTGATCCTATTCAGCGAATCCCCGCTCACACCGTACACTCTCGAAACCCCGGCTGAGATCAGAGTTTCCACGACCACGTCAGCCACTCGTTTTGCCATGTTCTTGTTAGAACATTAATTGGGCAAATAAATTCGCCCTCTAGGAAATTTTTTGGAATGAATTATATGTCGCAACTTGAATGCTTCCCCGAATCCCGATGCCGTCGGTCACTATAATCGGAACGCCCTTCAACTACTCGATTTTCGGCGAGGGAGAGCCCGTAATGAACATTCTTGGGATGGAGCCCACCGTTGAAGGAACAGAGGGCAACGCTCGTCCGACTGGCATTCCCAACTTTTCCAAGACAAGTTTGACCGAACGTTTTCAACTGATTAGTTACAACACTTACCTCCAGATCGGTCGCATGGACTATGCAACCGTGGCGGATTCCAAGGAAGTGGTCGACAAATCAGCGAATAATTGCTATGTTTTCCTACAGTATCTCAATCTGTCGAAGGTGCATATCTTCGCTCATCACCAAGTGGGGTACGTTGCCCTAAAACTTGCGTTGGATCATCCTGATCTGGTGGGAACCATAGCTCTCCACAATTTCGAAATTGTTAACCATTTCACTTTGAATCCTAAATTTCAGAGCGCTTTGTCTGCGTCTATGCAGAGGGCTCAGAATAATCCGCAGTACCAGCAAAGAATGGAGATGCTCAGGCAAATGATGGAGGCAGCGAAGACTGGTACGATTAATGGGGAACCCGTGGATCCGGAAATAGCAGCGCAACTTAACTCGATGAAGGGGTTCATGCCGCAGTTTACCCCCGGGGCGGATCCCACCGATTCCCAATCCATGACGGTGAAGACCTGGGCGGGTCAGATGCTCTCGACCGAATACGGCGAAGTCACCTCAAGGATCAAACAGCCCATCGAGGCGGTAGTCTTTGCTGATGGGCAACCGTGGACGAGACAATCGGCAGAGCTTCTGAGAAACTGGTTACCTCAGACAGAAATCTATACGGCCCCCAAGAAGGCTCACTGGTTTTCTGGACAAAACGATGCTGGACTGGCACAGGGCCTGGTGGAATTTTATTCGCGCCATCCCCTGAGCTAGACTATGCGAAGTTCAGTACAGCTTCTTGATGTCCAGCACGTTGAGCAGCGGCTCTCCTCTCAGATAGCGGTTGAGATTCTCGCAGAAGAGGTCGACAATGCGCTTGTTTTCGTTAATGCCGTTGCTCGCCGAATGGGGACTGACGATCACCCTGGGCATGGTCCAAAGAGGGCTTTCCGGCGGGAGGGGTTCGTGAGCGAAGACATCCAATGATGCGCCCAGTAGTTTTCCTGATTGCAAGGCACGAATCATCGCCTCCTCGTCGACCACCGCTCCCCGGGAGATGTTGATCAGAACCGCCTTGTCAGGGAGCATCGTAAACTCCTTGGCTCCGATCATGTTGGTCGTTTCGTCGGTGTGTGGAACAGTTAGACAGAGGAAATTTGCCTGTTTCAAGACCGAAGGAAGATCAGTCGGCGAATAGAGCTCGTCCACGTTAGGAAGCGATCCGTGTGGATTCCTCTTAGTACCTACGACCTTCATGCCGAAGGCCTTCGCTAGACGCGCTATCTCCCGCCCGATTTTGCCCAACCCTACGATTCCTAGCGTAAAATCCTGCATTTCCTCGGCGGTGAAGTAGGTCCAGACTTTCCTTGCCTGTTGTTCCTCTACCCGGAAAAAGTCCTTGGTGAAGAAAAGCATGGAGAGTATTACAAATTCTGCGAGCGGTCGGATGTGCACCCCGCTCGCGGTGGTAAAGATCCAATTGGTCTTTTCCGCGTACCCTTTGGATCTGACGAACTGCCCGATTCCCGCACTGGTCGCTTGAATCCATTTCAGCTGGGGCGCGAGCTCCGGCAGATCGTTAATGTGCGAATGATCGAAATCAAACAGAATGTCTGCTCTGGCTAAAAGATGTCTCCATTCCTCTTCATGTTCCGGAGTTCTGGGCGCGACCGTGGTATGGTCGTTCACATGCTTGGGGACGTAGAGCAAATCAGGTCGGTAGATGACCTCCACTCCCG
>JASHXQ010000230.1 GCA_030043455.1 Nitrososphaerales archaeon
AAGGATGAAGCAATAAACGGTGTCGGCCAAGGGATCAGTTCGGAAGTTGATCATGAAAATCATCAAGGTTCTTCAATTCGGCCTTAACTCGAGTGTCACCTTTCTGTTAATTGCAAATACCTTCGCAAAAGTAAAACACAATCAAAAGCAAACTCTTCGCTCTTCGAAAGAACCCATGACCTGCACTCAGCTGTTGACGAGAATTTTGCCTCAGTCGCCTCTTCAGGATTTATTTCAAGTTTGGAGTTAGATTTGGATTCATAGACGTGGGCTAGCTCGTATTCGATCTAGTTCAACCAATTTATTTTGGGAACAAGCCAGGTGGAAACAAATTTGGTTTCCTGTCTTACCCCGGCTCTTTGCATAACCCCCGCGAGGAGCGTGCGAGAGTGTTTCCCCCGCTCTCACATGTCCAGTCGTAGAAATGGGCGATCCTCCGGGGAACCAGTGATCCGAGAGACTTCGCTGCAACAAGATCTCCCCGGAAATTACGGACGAAATTGGCAACCGACCAGTAGAGCAATCCTCGGGTTTTGCACTCCTCCAGGAGGTACTGCAAAGTGCTTCCACGATTCGTCAACTACATCGACAATTTCTTTAGTTGTCAATTCGTGTCAGTCGACTCCGCGAAAGATCCTTCTATTCCGATTGATTAGGAATTCACCAAATGTTTTAAGCCGTTTTCTGCGGGTGCCGGGTTTTATTCCAAGGATTTCGAATCATTAATTTGTCTGAAACTATCCAAACAACCGAGAATTTCGTAAGCCAACTGATCTATTCGAAGGTCTACGATCTGGGGCAGCCCTACTGGTGGGGGATGCCGGTACATCCAGCAGATCCACCCTTTCTGATCTATCTTTACCGGTATCACGAGCACACAAAGAATCTCTTCGAGACAATCGCGCCTGGACTGGGGTTTGCAGATTCTTTAGAGCTAATAACAACCAGCATGCATTCCGGAACTCATCTGGACGCACTCTGTCACATGTCCAAAGATGGGAAGCTCTTCGGTGGGGTTAGTGCCGCCGAGCTGGAATCGCATGTGGGGTATTCAAAGATGAGTGTCGCAGAAATCCCTCCGCTGGTAAAGAGGGCTGTACTCCTCGATTTTCCAAGATATAAGAATCTGGATATTTTGCCCGAGAGATATGAGATAACCCCAGAGGACGTTGATGGCGCCCTAAAAGCTGAAGGTGTCGAGATAAAGAAAGGTGACGCGGTCCTCGTCCGGACTGGTTATTCCAGATTCTTGACCACGGACGCGGACGCGTATTTGCACAAATTCGCGGGGATGACAGCTTCCTCTGCGAGGCATCTTGCATCGAAGAAGATTTCGTTGGCTTGTTCTGACAACCTAGCTTTCGGCGTTCCCAAGCCATTCGAACTGCACCAAGCCTTTCTGGTCGAAAATGGCATTTTCATGATCAAGAGTCTGAATTTAGAGCAACTTGCCCAAGACGGCGTGTACGTCTCTGCTCTGATCGTATTACCCCTGAAAGTTAGAGGTGCGACAGGCTCATTGGTCCGGCCCGTAGCACTTGTACCGTCCTAGGTCAATCCTATTTTTCCAAGGAAAGCTAATGTCATATGGAATCAAACACTCTCAAAGCTTTCGATGCTCAGAAACTTGCTCAGGATGCTCTCGACCTGGTAAACGTCAACAGTCCGACTGGAAAAGAGGGTGAGGTGGCTGACCTTTACGCCTCCATGCTTCGTGCTCTGGGGATGAAAGTTGTTTTGCAGGAAGTCGAGGCAGGGAGGCGGAATGTGCTTGCAACTCTTCGAGGTGAAGATCCGGAAGCCGCCACTTTGATGTTCAATGGACATCTGGACACATCTTTCGCGGCCGATGAGAATCTGGAAATCCTCCACTCTATTTCTCCAATATACCGTCCTGGCCCGCCTTGGGGAAGGATCGAGGGCGACTGGCTCTACGGCATGGGAGCTTTCAATATGAAGTCAGCTCTTGCCGCTTACGTCGCGGCTGTTCGAACACTCCAAGATTCGGGGGAGAAGATCCAAGGTGACATCGTGATCGCTGGGGTTATCGGAGAAATCGAAAAGACGGAGATTGACGGCTATCAGGGACCGCAATATCGAGGATACGGTCACGGGACTGCGTACCTTGTGTCTCACGGTGGGACTGCGGACGTCGCAATTCTAGGCGAGCCTACAGGGCTCAGACTGATGTGTGCTCACAGCGGCAGCTGCTGGTTCAAGATTAGTCTGCAAGGAACGTTGGTGCACACCGGACACGCCGGTGGCACAAGGAATGTCATTGTGCAGATGAATCGTATTATTTCTGCGGTGTTGGCGTGGATCCCGGATTATCAGGCACGGTTCAGCTTCATGGGATCGAAGCCCACTGTGAATATTGGATCAATCGAGGGTGGCTGGCCTTGGCGCGCCTCGCGCACTCCGGGATTTTGCAACCTGTACGTCGATGTAAGATTCCCACCCCGATTTCATCCGTTGGATATACGGAACGAGCTCAGGCGCGTACTGGATAATTTGAAAGATAAAGAGGGAATCGACGCCGATCTTGAAATCTATCTTACAGACGAATGGTCGCAGGTCTCGGAAGAGGAATATATTTCCCGATCGGTAAGGAAAGCGCACGAGAGTGTCTTTCACAATCCGGTCGAAACAGTCTATTTTTCCTGGTCCTCCGACGCGAACATACTCACACGTCATGGAATCGTTGCCGTCAACTACGGCCCTTCTGGCGGTCAGGGTAAGGAAACTAGGGGAACGATGTATCTTCCCAATCTGGCAAATTGTGCCAGAGTCTACACTCTCGCAGCAACCGATATTTGCTCTAAATCGAGGACCGAAGTTCGTAATGGTGTAAAGTGATCTTATTGCAAAAACCGTCCGAGGATATCGAAAATGCCTGGAGTTACGTCGATTCACATCGTGAATACTTCCTAGACGAGGTGAAAGAGCTCGTTGTTCAGCCGAGCATTTCTGCGGAGAATCTGGGTTTGAAGGAGACTGCGGAGCTCGTGAGGTCCAAGATGGCCGAGTTAGGGTTGGAGGCGACTTTGTTGCCGGTAGAAGGAGGCCCCGATGAGGTGTTTGGGGAATCGAAATCTACGCCGAACGCTAAAACTCTTGTTGTTTATAACCACTACGACGTTCAGCCAGTGGAACCTCTGGAAGAGTGGAAATCCGAACCTTTCAAACCCGAGGAGCGGGATGGAAGACTCTATGGTAGAGGAGTGGGAGATGACAAAGGCGAGCTCGCCGCGAGGTTTTGCGCGATCAAATCGATCTTGGATACCGGAGGCGCTGTCAAGCCCAACATAAAATGGCTGGTTGAAGGCGAGGAAGAGGTGGGGAGCCCTCACTTACATTCCTTTGTATTGAAAAACAAGGCCCGGCTGAGGGGAGACGGCTGCTTGTGGGAGGGCGGAGACCGATCTCCCTCCGGCAGGTCCGAGGTGCATCTAGGCGTCAAGGGATTGCTTTACGTCGAGTTCCGGGTGAAGGTCGGTGAAAAAGACCAGCACTCACAGTACGGCGCGATCGCCCCAAATCCGGCATGGCGTTTGGTCAACCTCCTGAAGACAATTAAAGATGAAAATGGAAAGATCCTCGTAGACGGTTTTTACGACGACGTAGTCGACCCTACTCCCCAAGAGAAGAAATTCCTGAAGGAAAACGAGTTTTCGGTCAAGGGCCTCCAGAAAGAATTGCAAATCAAGTATCTTCTGGAGGGAAAAAATGATGTGGCAACTGTGACCAAACATTTGTTCAGTCCCACCGCGAATATCGCCGGGTTTGGCTCTGGATATCTTGGGAATGGTGCGAAGACGATCGTCCCGAAGGAAGCCTTCGTGAAAATGGATTTCCGGTTGGTGTCCAAGATGAGGGGGGCGGACATTGAAAGGAAGTTGAAAAAACACCTGCGCAAGAGTGGCTTCGAGGATGTCGACGTGACAGTTTATTCCAAGGAAGATCCGGCAAAGACTCCGCTGGAAAGCTACATCGCGAAAACTCTGATCAGCTGCACGGAGATGGTGGAAAAAGAGAAACCCAATGTCTGGCCAACTGTCGCCGGAACTGGTCCCATGAGTCTCTTTACGCGGGAACTAAAACTCCCAACGGCAATGGGGCTCGGAGTGAACTACCCCGGAGCTAGTTTCCACGCCCCGAACGAACACATTGTGATCGATTACTATTTGCGAGGAATAAAGCAGCTGATCTGCCTATTCGCCACGTTTTAATCTCAGAAAATCAAGAGCTAGTTGCGGGAGGTAGTAACGCCATTGCAAAAGAAAGAACATTTTTGCTCCAACCCGGAACATGAAATGAAGTTTGCAGAAAGCACAGAAACTGGTCAACTATTCTGTACTATCTGCAAGGCTCCCTTCAAAGAGCAGCCGCAAGTCGCTTAGCTTAGCGCCTGCAATAGTTCTTGATTGTACTGCATACTCGATGAGACGAGGCAACTATGCTCCGCGAGATGCAGGGCACACATGAACGAGCCGCAACCGCAGTAGTATCCGGCGAGCTCTTTAGAACCGTCGCACCGGAAACAGAAAATCGTCCGCCCCACGACTTTGATTCGTTGGCGGGTTTTAGGTTCCATCTCTTCAAAAAGATCCAGTTTTTTATCCTGAGCAACGTCAACGGCGTTAGAGCGCTTGGGCATCGTCGAGCCGAGAAGTTATCTCATGTTGATTTCACGGAAAAGGTCAAAATTGTGCGCCTAACCACTCACAAAGGTTACACTAGGGCAATAGAAAGATAGATAGGAATCGGCTGGAATATAGGGGATTCCGAGAAGTCTATTGGTGGCTCGCCGGAAGGGATCCGTTGGTCGCTCCCGGAGGGCTGCGCTTAGGCGTCCCGACTCCATTGCAGAAATCCGCGATCCCATTCACGGGTACATCTATACGAATTCTCTGGAAAGGCGGCTAATCGATACTGCCACATTCCAGCGGCTACGCAGGATAAGGCAGCTAGCCGGGTGCCATCTGGTATACCCCGGTGGTCAGCACTCTCGTTTTGAGCATGTCATCGGTTGCATGTTCTTGGCTGGACGGGTAGGGACGGTTTTGGAATCCCGAAAAATGGGCTTTGGAGAGAGTGATACCGCCGATCTGCGGGTTTCAGCCTTATTGCACGATATCGGCCATGGCCCCTTCAGTCACATGTTTGAGGAAGTGCTTGCTGAGAAGACCGACGTCACCCATGAAGACATGAGCCAACGGATCATTCGCGAAACTGAGATTGGTGAGATCTTGGCATCCCATTCTTTTTCCAAAGGTGAAATCAGCGAGCTGGCGGTGGGCAAATCACGAAAAAAAGAGAGATTCATGAACGACGTCATCGGAGGTGGGTTATCCGTCGACATAATGGATTACTTGCTTCGTGACTCGTACTTTACCGGAGTCGAATATGGTAAAGTCGATGTACATAGGATAATCAATTCGTTTCAAGTAGTGGGGGAAGCTCTCGCGATTTCACAAGCAGCCGTTTTCGCTTTCGAAGCCCTCATGATTTCTCGATACGAAATGTTCCGGGCGGTATATTTTCACAGAACTGTTAGGGCAGCCGAGCTGATGTTAATCAAATCCATGAGTCTCGCAGACAAAGCCCTGAGTTTAACAGATCTATCTCTCCCCAATTATCTGTCGCTGACGGACGAAATCACTCTCCAGCGGATCATTGAACTCGAGCCAGGCAACGACAAAGAGTTGCAACTCGCCAAGAAACTGGCCATTGACTATCAGCGCCGGCGGCTGGTAAAGTGCGTCTTTGAGCAGACTGTGCAAATGCGTGACAGTTTTCTTAACTCCCTTTTCAACCACAGAGGGTTTCGCGAAAATCTGGAAGCTCAGATTGCCGATAAAGCTAAAGTCGATGTGAGTAATGTATGGGTGGACGTCCCAACAGCTCCCTCAGTGCCTGTCTCATCAGAGAGTGAGTCTTTCAAGGATATCACAGTGGTTCGAAGCGGGTACGAAAATGAAAGAATTACAAGAGAGCGAAACCTCGAGGATTGGGCCTATCATTTAGGAATCAACGATCTGCCTCTGATCGGAACCATTGCCGGATACATGGATATTCTGAGAGTCTATACTATACCGGAGAATAGGAAAAAGGTGAGGCGAGCTGCGGAGACTGTCTTGATGAAAGAAGGGTACGTCGGCCGGGTCTCCATGTGACTCCGCCATTCCGGGCCGTGCATGGCCTGCTACGCAACCCTTTTGAAGGGTTGCAAAAATGGGGTTCGGAAACGGTCATACCTGTCTTGTCAGGATCGAGTGCACCAAATCGCAAACAAATGGCTCGGGTATTGGTAATAATTTCAACGGGGATTTTCATTCTCGCAGTGCTTTTCTCCATGATCCGTGGCATCGGGTTTTTCGTGTCGCTGGGGTTAGTAATTGCTGGATGCTTTTCCATGATTACAGGTGGGATCCTTCGTGAGACCACAAAGGACGGTTCCCCGACAGGGCAAAATGTCGGTCTACAAGATACCGACGATATCTACGCTTAAACGGTTTCCAAGAGTTTCAGGAATTCTTCATAGGGAATTCCTACAAGTTCTTCGAATTTTTCTTTAACGTGAACTGCGCGTGCAGTGGACGCAGGACCACCCTTTCTTTCCAATTTGGCAAGGAATCCGGACAATATTAGTGCATTCTGGACCTTTTCCTCGGAACCCAGACATGTTATGAGGTTCTGGAGGATCCGGGCATCTTGACCGTCCCCATAAACTACTATGCTCCCCGGTTTGTTAGACCTGAAAGAAATGTCGAGCATGTTGCAGGGCCGAGGGTTGATGATCAAATATATACCTGCCGAATTTGCGGCGGCTAAAGATCGTGCGAATCTAATTCTTGTCGGGAACAGAACGGTCGAGTCGGGCGCGTAGAATTTCGACGAGCTCTTTCAATTGTCTTCCCTCCGGATCCACGCCTAACTGCTTTGCCAAGGATTCGGTGATTTTTTCTTCAATGACATAAGCTGCTCCTCCAAACATTTTTTGCAGGGCAGCTTGCAACGCGTCCAGATTATCGGCCAATGAATTCAGATCAACAGAGTGCTCTAATTCCAAAATGTAAACCAGTGATTCCACGACCGGCCCGGCCCCAAAATAGCTCAGAGCCTTTGTAACGGCTTTCGCGATTTCGCTGTTAAGCTCGATGTTCAGGCGGTCCTGCTTTTCCCTTTTTTCGTCGTCTTGCAAATTCTGGGGACGTGCTGGATCCGAGGCACTTTGCAAGCGTCATCAGCCTAAAGCCAAAGCGGAACCTGATTTTTTCCTTTCTTTTTTCGCTTTTTGTCTGTTATCAGGGATTAATTTCTGATCTCGGGTGTCTGCTTGGATTTTTCAGGTGCTGCTCTGTAGAAATACAATGCAGTGTAAATCGCAACGGTGCTGAAGAACGCGGTCAGAATGAGGAGGATATCCCTCACGTCATTCAGCAAAGGTAGGGGGCGCCAGACTTGAGAAATTAGGCCAAGAATGGGGGACAGTAGCAGTGATGCAAAAGCAAACGACATGTAGCGAAAGACCGTTTTGGGTTTATTCAGCGCAACGATCTCGGCATTTGCGGTAAGGCCGATTAGCTTCATGCAGTAGACCATGGCGGCAAGAAGAAAAACTACAGCCACCATCTCAAGGGCAGCGTCAATGGCGGCCATTCTAAGAAATGACTCCTTTCGGTATAGATGAGCACAAGTTCATCATGAACTCTAGATCCTGTGTGTAATGTCCTGAAGCTTCTCCGAACCGAAATAATCCATTGTGGATGCTAGATCAGTTTTTGAAATCCTCATTTTCGCGTGGAGGGCGGATGGGACCCTTTCGAACTCTCTCGCAAGTTTTAGAGTCTCTGAGAGGCGCATTGTACCAAAAGTCTCAATACGAATCTGACAGTAAAATCCTGATACGAGTAAGAACTCAAGATTGGAAAAGCACATCAAGGTCTCCACTCAAGGAAGACTGACCATTCCAAAACAGATCAGGGATAGTTTGAAAATTTCGGATGGTCAGCCGCTTGTAGTGAGGTCGAATGCAGAAAAGCGGGAAATCATCCTAATTCTACAACCTAGCATTTCCGACTACAAATGATCCTTTGGTATCGTATCCATTAAATCACTTCGATAGAGGAAGAGTCGGCAGCAAGTGGAATCAATGGAAACCCGGACTGTTAGTCTCGACCCCTCAAGGCGTTCCATGAAATTGGGACTGTCTGGCATTAGAGAGATTTTTGAGAAGGCACAAAAGATTCCGGATGTTATCAGGCTAGAGTTTGGAGAGCCGGACTTTGACACGCCAGAGAACATCAAAGCCGCGGCGGTTAGGGCAATTAACCAAGGAAAGACGAAGTACACCTCTAGCGCAGGAATTCCTGAGCTTCGAAATGCGATATCAACAAAGCTGGAGCGAGAAAACAAAGTCCACTACGATTCGGCAAAAGAAGTCGTGGTGACGGCTGGAGCCACCTCCGCGATCAACCTCGCCTTTTTGGCTACTGCGGACTTTGGTGATGAAATTCTAGTTCCCGATCCGGGCTGGGCGACGTACTCTCACGCAGTCCATATTGTGGGAGCTACACCTGTCGGCTATCCATTGTTCGAGTCGGAAGAATACGCGTTCAATCGCCAGAGGGTAGAGCAATTGGTTACACCGAAGACAAAGGTTATTCTGATCAATACACCGAGCAACCCTACGGGGGCTATCTTGCCCAGAGACAACCTGAAGGAGATCGCAGATTTTGCCACTGAGCATAACCTTTTCGTGGTTTCCGATGAGGTTTACGAAAAATTCCTCTACAACGATTCTGGAGTAAAGAGAGAACATGTGGCCATTGCGAGCTTACCCGAAATGAAAGAACGGACGGTCACGATCAATGCCTTTTCTAAAACCTACGCCATGACCGGTTGGAGGATAGGATACGCCGCAGCCCCTGAGCCCATTTCCGCCGCTATGACAAAAATCAACGCGGCCGAAAACTCCTGTGTCTCAAGCATCTCGGAGTATGCCGGATTGGAAGCCCTGACCGGTTCTCAGGAGTCAGTTGGGAGGATGATCTCGGCATTCGCTAAGAGGCGAGAAACACTGGTGAAAGGGCTGAACGAATTACCAGGATTTACTTGTCCAGTACCCCATGGTGCCTTCTACGCCTTTCCTAACACTACCGAGACCGGAGCATCCAGCTCCCACTCTCTCGCGATGAAAATCGTCGAAAAAGGCCACGTGGCGGTGGTCCCTGGTTCAGCTTTTGGAGCGCAGGGTGAAGGGCACCTGCGCCTGGCTTACGCGAATTCTCTGGAAAATATTCAGGCCGCTTTGGAGAGAATCCAGAAGATCCTCTAGGAAGACCTTGAATCCAACTCTTCCTTCTCTTCGAGAATCAGATTCGAGGAGAGCGTAGAATACACATCACTAAACATGGATTGCACAGGGGGTGGCGGAGCCGCTTCGGCTCTAGCAATTTGTCCGTTTACGAGGGCCTCCAGTTCTTTCCTCAATGCCGTTTCGCGATCAGGGTTCCATGCCGACTGCTTTTCTAGATACTCCCGAAGTCGGATCAAAGGGTCCCTCCTCCTCCACTCTTCCACTTCATCAGTCGAACGGTATTTTTTCCAGTCGTCTGAAGTCGAATGTGCGCCTAAACGGTAAGTGAGGCATTCGATAAGCGTGGGCCCCTCCCCACCTCGGGCTTTGCGAGCAGCCTTTTCTACGCTCGAATAAACTGCCAGAAGATCGTTTCCGTCCACCCGGATGCCTTCAAAGCCGTACGCCCGGGCTTTGATTGCGATACTTTCAGAGCCTGTCTGTCGACTCACGGGCACCGAAATGGCGTACTGGTTATTTTCGCACAAGAATATCGTTGGCGCTTTGTAGACTCCTGCGAAATTCAAACTTACGTGAAACTCACCAGAGGATGTCGCACCGTCTCCAAAGGATGTGAGCGTAACCAGATCCTCGTGCCGGTACCTCGCAGCCATCGCGAAGCCCACCGCGGCTTGCAACTGGCTCGCAATGGGAGCAGCTAGACTGAACATGTGGTACTTACGCCACCCGTAAGCGTTGGGCAAGTCCCTACCGAGGGATTCGTCTTCCTCGTTCCCAAACAATCTATCAAACAAAGTTTCCAGGGGAACGCCACGCTGAATCAGCATCCCCAGATCCCGGTACATGGGAAAGATCCAGTCCTCCTCTTTTAGGGCAAGCATGCTTCCTACCTGGGTTGCTTCCTGTCCGGCACAAGAGACGTAGGTTCCCATTCGGCCCTGGCGCTGGAGAGCGATTGTCTTGTCGTCAATGATTCGGGTCAGAAGCATTTTTCGATAGGCGTCCAGATCCTCGGCAGCGGAAAGCGGTGAAGTAGCCGAAGAAAGTGTGCCATCGGGTCGGAGCAGCTGGAAAAGACCAGTATCTGTACTTTCAATTTTCGAAGGAGGGGCTTCCATCAATCGTTCTAACTCCCCACAGCACGCGTGACACGCACTCCTCTGATCATCATGGAAGGGGCGAGCGTAGGTGTGCTAACCTCCCACCATTTGATCCACTCGCGTGCTTTACCGATCATCTCGATGTTTGCGAGCTGCCGTGGTACGGAATCGCTGATCCTAAAACCACTTACGGGCTCTTTGATTTCCCCTCCCTCAATGCGGAAAGCGGCATCCCGAGGAACGGTGGAGTAAGACCCAGCGCGGATGTTCTGATACCGGGTGTACCAGTTGTTGGTTATGAGCAGACCGCTCCCGGTCTCCTTCACCATTTCCTCTAGACCGAAACCGCCGGGATGGAAGATGATGGTTGTGGCCCGCGGGGCGATGATTCCGGCATTGCCTGTGGATGCCGCCTGTCCAAACTTCTTTGCTGTAGAAGAATTGTGGAGCATCGTCTGGAAGACTCCATTTTTTACGATTTTGTTGGTTCGAGTGGGCACGCCCTCGTCGTCAAAGATTCTTCCTCCCAGACCTTTGTCAGATACTCCCCGATCTTCGATGTTCAGCTCCTCGACACCTACCTTCTGCCCCAACTTGTCCGTGAGGAAGGAATTCCCGGACTCGACTGCAAAGGCTGATGCAGAGCTTGCTACTGGCATAATGTTAGCTACCACGGTAGGAGTAAAGACAACCTTGTACTCTCCCTCAGAAACAGGCTTCGAGTTGAGTGCCTGTTTCGCGTACCTTCCGCCTCTTTCCCCTGCTATTCCCGGTTGAAAATCAGAAAGGTAAGAAGCGCACGACAGGCCATGGCCGGAAGAATTGTCGTCCGCAAAGGCCCTCAGGTTAAGAAGTATCTGGGAAGAGCGATCCGACCCGAAGGCACCGCCTGATGTGACCATGTAAAGGTCAGTCACGTCAGAGTTTATAGATCCGCTTACTCGGGTCGCGCCGGAAGCAAGGGACCGGTTGACCGCTTCCTTGGCGTAATCCACGAGCGGCGCATCCTCTATTCCGGGATCGAAGTTGGCATGATCTGGAAGATAAGAGAAAGGCCCTTTCGGGAGCGGGACATAATCAGAACTCTCTGGAAGGGAACGACAGGATTGTACGAGATTCTCTAAAAATCGGCCCATCCCCTTTTCCGTGGGATTGTACGTTGAACCAAGAATTCTCTTTTTGGAAACCGCCACGTAAACGTCCAGTGTGAGGTCCCTTACACTATTGACCAGCGTAATCGAGTTGTTAGCAAACCGGACCTGGTTCTCGTTGGAGAGAGCACTAATTACAGAAACATCGTCACACCCCAGCTTCTTAGCTTGCTCAAGCGCAAAGTGGGCGGCTTCCCTTTGCCGGGTATTTGCCATCATCTCGCCCCCACCCGCACGTCTTTTAGCCGGATGTGAGGCGCACCTATGAAAACCGGGGCCCCCTGCATGGGATCACCCTTCCCGCACGTCCCGCAAGTAAACTGCAGGTCTGAGGCGCGAGCGTCGATGCTTCCCCAGTACTTGGGCGTTGTGATCTCGAGCACGGGGTCTTTGATGGCTTCTTTCAACTGCCCGTTTTCAATCCGGTAAGCTTCCAGACCGACATACCGCTGATTCAGTCGTTTGTCATCAATGTTCCACTCCATGAAACTCTTGATGTACACGCCCATTCGGGTTTCTTTCAGCATCTCATCGTAGGTCCAGTCGCCGGGTTCGATGAACGTGTTGCCCATTCGGATGATTGGCTCCCGGTCGAACTGTACGGCGCGAGAGGAGCCGTTGCTCTTAATACCAAAAAAAGCAGCAGTCTCGCGATTCTGCAAAAACTCGGAAAACTTGCCCGCCGTAATGAGCTGCCTCTTTCTTGCCTTCACTCCCTCATCGTCATACAGTTAGAATCCCATGGAATTGGGGATGGTCGGATCGTCTGACACAAAAGCCTCCTCACTCCCGATCTGCATGTCGAGCTTATCGGGCTTCATGAAGGACTCCCCCGCTTGCGCTCCTTCTCGTCCCAGGATGCGGTCAGCCTCGCCGGGGTGGCCACAAGACTCATGACTGGTCAAGCCCGCCACGTTGGGTCCGAGTATGATGGAGAGGTTTTCCTCCGTAGGAGGTTTCGCGGTTGCCCTAATTCCGTCGGTGATTTCTTTCAACCGTGCAGGGACGAATTCCGATAGGTGAAGAGCTTCCATTATTTCCCAACCCCCGGTCCCGCCCAGACCGGAATATCCGGGGGGCACAGACACGGTTGCTGGTTTGCCCTCGTACATTCCCAGAAGCATGCAGAGGTACCCTACTCGCGGAATGCGACCTCGGAGCTTAGATCCGTCCGAGTTCGCGTATTCCTTTTCGTCAATCGAGTAAAAGAGAATCAGGTTCCGATTGGGAAAGCTTACTTCAGAAACTTCACCCGGAATCGCGCGGTCAATCTCTTTCAGGAAACTTATCAGAGCCTCAGCTCCGAGGTCCGAGAGCTTCTTTTTTTCGTTTACCCCCCAATTAGCAGTTTGAGTCTCTTCCCGGGACAGTTGGACACGCTCTTTCAGGTCCTCAGAAGCGTGTTTCGCATTTTTCACCAGTCTGCTGACGAGTTCGGTGATCGAGTCTTTGGACACCAGATTTGTCGCCCCGAACGCGAGAGC
>JASHXQ010000231.1 GCA_030043455.1 Nitrososphaerales archaeon
AATTGTAACGTTTTTGATCACCGATCTGTAAGAAACGAACTTCTTACCGTCCTCGCGGATAATGGTCCTTTCCGGCTTTACGATTCCGAAGACTAACATTTCATGGATCCTTCTATAGCAGGTGCTTATCGGGATGTTTTCCGATTCACTGATTTCTTCAATGGGGAGTGCTTTGGAAACGATTGAAAGCATAATCCGTCTTGAGTATAAATCGGACAAAACTCTTACGACTTCGGCTGCCTTTACCTCATCAGTTACTAGCACCAATATTCACTTTTTTTCCTATGACTCACCTATGACAATACGCTGATTTGGATATACTCCCGAATAACTACGGGATAGAAAACCCGAACACATTCGGGGTTTTTGAGGAAGACGCTCCATTCAGGACTTACTTGGGATTAGGACATCCCAAAGTATCCGCTGATAATTCTCTTCTCGGCCCGTCTTAGGATTTCCGAGACTGTACTCGGCGCAAGTCCGACGATTTTTGAAAGCTCCTCCGTGGAGATCCGCTTCGGATATTCGTAGTACCCGAGCTCCAGAGCAGATTTTAATACACGCTCCTGTTTCGCTGTAAGGGCTCTAGTAGTACTCATTTTCGCAATATCCGCAATCTTGTAGCCAATTCCCCGATCGTGGAGCGATTGCAGGAATTTGGGGATTCCCTCACCGTTCATGAACAGCTTGTACGTAATCTGACAATCACCATCAGTAGAAGCTGGGCCAAGGAAGTAACCCGTCTGAGAATGTAATATCAGAGAGCAAACCACGCAATCGTTACTTGTAATAGCACCCACCAGACGGTTTGAACCCACGGCCGCGATGTCACTTTCAGTGATATCCTTGCACACCCTCAGCTGTCTCTTTAACTCCTCAGCACCGGTTTTTTCCGAAGTGATCTCGACAAAATGCGTGATATTTCCATCGGAATCATGAGCCTTCATACTTAACAGCCGGATAGTCGCGGAATCGACCTTGCAGAGATCGTTGATCCATGCTTCTGGAGTGACGTTGAATTGAAGCTGAATCACGCTTGCCGCTTGATTCGAAAACTTATGAGAATTTCGATAGTCTGAAGATTCATGCTGGAAAAAACTATTAGGGCTGACAGCGAGGGCGGCTGTTGTGAGAATCGGTGAGGCCCTTCCCCAGATTTTCAAGAGGACCTATCCGGTTATCCAACCGTCCACGGAGATGTTCTTAGCCGCATCTCTTTTGAGATTTCATAAAATAGATGCGCTTCCCATTGAATTCAAGGCCTCCAGGAAAAAGCGATTAGCGGTTTTAGGGTACTCCTGTCTGTCCAAGCTGCTCGAGACTCGGCCTCAGGACTATGGTGATTTTCTGCGTCTTCCCGCAGAGAAAGCCGCACTTGAGCTTTCGATAATAGATGTCGACGAGGAGGTATCAGAACTCCTCAAGGTATTCCAGAGAACCAAGTTTGGATTTGCTTGGGTAGAGTCAGCGAAATTGGGAGGTTTCGCCAGTCTTCAGGATCTGGTAGCGCTATACGAAAACGATACTATTGATACAAAGTTGAAGCTGGCTGATCTTGCTTCTCCGATATTCTCTCTCCCGGGGAAGACGAATATTCAGACAGTAATTAGCGAAATGTTTGAGCGACGAATTAGGCGGATTTTTGTCGATAAGCGCGGCTCTCTAGTTACTGATCGCAGGATCATTGGGTATCTTTTCAGCCCGTCACACCTTGAAGATACTTCCAAAAGACCTCAGACCCTACTTGACGTCAAACTGGAGGATCTCGAAACGATGACGCCTGTGAAAGTCCGGGGATCGACTAGCGCTAAGAAAGGGGCGCGACTTATGAGTGAACAGGATGAGGAATGTCTGATATGCGAAAAAGGAGTGATTACCCCCTGGGATATGATAATGAAACCCCTAGCCCAAGGCGCCCTACAAATCCGGCAACAAGTTGCATCCGACTAAATACAATTGGTGACGCTTACGGATCGCCGTTTTCCTTTGTTCCTTCACAGTGTCAGATTTCTGACGGTTTCAAATTTTTTTTCCTGTAAAACTTCCAGTCCCCTTTTCGTGATTCTCGATACAATAGTTTCGTTAGTTCCCAAGGATTGGGATATGAAAGAGATCAAGCCTTCATAATGTAGAACATGCAGGGAATCAAGTGTACTGCGCTGTTCCAACGTTAAGTCGACCACTACTTCCTCGGAGTTTACAGAAATTTTCCCCGCGTGGAATTCCAAGATCTTCCATTCATCTGGTGTCAATTGTGGCTTCTGTACCTGAAGTGGCATTTTTTTGACCTCCAAATGAATTATATCGCTCTATGGAATTATGATTAATCCCGAATAGAAACGGGATTCTAAAATCGATCGTGTTATCACCGTCGAACTCTAGTTCGTAAGACTCGGCTGTGAATAGCAAGAATCAAATCATGATTAAGAATTCCGATAAGCTAGTAGGGATTCCTGCTTATGTCAGTAAATGTGCGAAGAGAGTCGAATTACGAAGCTTACGACGCTATCGTGATAGGCAGTGGTATCGGAGGTCTCTCAGCGGCAGGTCTTCTGTCCCTCGCGGGCAAAAAGGTTCTCGTATTGGAAAGGCACGACCGGCCTGGCGGTTACGCTCATTCTTTTCGACGCGGCAACTACAATTTTGACGCTGCTGTCCATCTGGTAGCCGGTTGCTCCGAAGGTGGTCTGATCGACGCTTTGTTGCGAGTTTTATCTGTTCGGGAAAAGTGCGAATTCATCAGGACCAATCCGTTTTACAATACTTCATTTCCGAACTTTTCCCTAGACGCTCCTCTTGGACGAAAAGAATTCTTCGAAACTCATGTTGATGTTTTTCCGGAAGAAAGGGGCAATCTCTGGAAACTCATGGATATGATTGAAAAAATGTACACCGAGATGATACAGTTCCCTGCTGAACCAAATATACTGGATTTTGCCAAAGCGATAAGGAAATCTCCAACACTTACCCGATACAGTGGTGCAACTCTCCAACAAATGATGGACAAGTACATCGAAAATCCCAAACTCAAATCCACTTTTTCATCCCTCTGGCCGTACTTGGGTCTTCCTCCATCTCGTTTGTCCTTTCTATATTGGTCTGCAATGCTTTCAAGCTATTTGGATGAAGGGGCATTCTACTGTAAGGGTACGTTCCAGAACTTTGCAAACGCGCTCGTTTCCGGACTCCAGAGAAATGGTGGTGAGCTGATGCTTCATACTCGTGTCGAGAGGATAATTGTGAGAAACAACGCCGTAATCGGAGTGAAACTGGAAAATGGTGAAATGATTAGGGCGCCCATGGTTGTCTCAAATGTGGACGCCACCCAGACATTCGAAGAAATGGTAGGAGAATCTAAGCTGCCAAGGTCTTATCTGAGAAAGTTACGTAAGATGAAACCGTCGTTATCTGCTTTTGTTATGTTCCTTACGACGGATCTGGACTTGGCCGCGCAGGAAGCACGTCATGAAATGTTCTACTATAATTCGTGGGATCATGAGGAAGCTTACAACAGCATTCTAAAGGGTGAAATTGCCTCTTCCACCAGTACTTTCATAGTTAATGTTCCGACTTTGACCGATCCTTCACTCGCACCGAAAGGTCAACACCTCATGACTGCTACAACTCTCGTTCCTTACGACATTGCTGGCTCCTGGCGGGCGGAAAAACAGTCCTATGGAGATAGGCTCATGCAACAAGTAGAATCAAGATTTCCTGGACTGAAAGATCGAATCCGCATGATGGAAGGAGCGACGCCTCGAACCATGGAACGGTACACTCTAAACCTGACCGGAGCGATTTATGGCTGGGAGGTCTCTCCAGCTCAAGTGGGCAGAGGCAGGTTGGGACACAAAACTCCGATTAAGGGATTATATCTTTCAGGACACTGGACGCAACCAGGAGGAGGGATATACGGTGTCGTGGTCTCCGGAGTGCAAACAGCGATGATGTTGCTGGGTTACAAAAGTTTCGAAGGTATGTTTCGGGATTTGGGTGGAAAAACCTCGAAGGAGGTTTCCCGACCGAGTGTCATTAGCGCCTAACGAGTGATGTGGATCAGTAAGTTTCGGGATCCGAGCCGGTCTTTGCGTTAGGCATTGGAACGGGAGTTTGGAGGCTCCTTCTTGCAAGAATGATTCTGGTCGCGATGGGTGAAAGGATCGTTGTGATTATCCCCACCCCAACGACGAGTGAAAAGAGTGATTGGTCTATCAAGCCCAGGCTGAACGCAGTAGAGGCAATCACTAGCTCCACGAAGCCTCTCGAATTCATCAGAAAACCGATGGTTATACTTTCTGAGTTGGTGAATTTTACCACTTTTGCGGCAAGAGTTCCACCTAAAAGCTTGCTCGCAATGGCTGCGATAAGTAGAGCTGCAACGAATACGGGAATCCCGGTAATTGACCGGAGGACAAATTCCGTGCCGATAAAAGTGAACGCGATGGGCGCGAAAAAACCAATGGTTGTACCGCGAACTATTTCGTCTGCTTTTCTCAGTCGTTCATCTCCTATTACTTCGCTTAAGAGGAATCCCGCGAAGAACGCGCCTATGACCAGCTGCATTCCGGACCACTCTGCAAGCAGGGAAACACCCACTGTGCAGATCAGAAGAAAAGCGAAGTAAGAACCGGGGGTGCGCATGTGCGAGGTCAGCCACTCCATTTTGTTGCGCACTCTGGAAGAGTTGCTCCGCAGGTAGTGCTCTAATACAAAGAGCACCCCCAGGAAGACGAGGACCTTGGTTAGACCAACCACAATGGTTGTGATTCCAGCTACCGATCCACCCGCAGAAAACTGCTGGATCATACTGAGCACAATGAAGGAAATGATGTCGTCGATAACGCCGGCGGCGATCACAGTAGCACCGAGTTCAGTATCCAAGAGACCGAGCTCCATCAAAATCATAGTATTTACTGGAACCGCAGTGATGGAGATCGTCAGCCCAATAGTGAGCGAGCTCACCAAGCCAGTTCCAAAAAGCCTTGCTATTTCAAAACCCGCAATGAAGGGGATCACAAACGCGACCGAGGAAATGACCGCCCCGCGCTTTCCCGCAGCGATGATCTTTGCCGGTCGGACAGCAAGACCAGTCAGAAGCATTATGAAAAAGAGCGCCACGTTTTCTACAGTGGAGAGATCCACTGTGGGCTGTACCACATTGAGGATGGAGGGGCCTATGATTACACCGGCGAGTAGTTGACCAACAAGCGCGGGTTGCCCCATTCTGTGGAGTGCCTCGCCAAGCAACCAGGCACTTGCAAGCATGATGAAGATGGCGAGATAAAACTCTACCACGGGATAAGTCTCCTAGTATTCAGTACCGTTATGCAGGGCAATAATAGCTAGCAAAGCTCTGCTGCCGGCAGTCAAGCTTTACAGCTTTAAGTCTTTACCTATAGAGTTCCTGTGAAATTGAGATTGGGAAAAAGTGCGGCTATCAGAGCAACGATCAGGTTATCAAGCCCGGATTCTTGCGTCGCCTCGTTCCAAGAGCTCTGAAAAGAAGGGCAGCCCCTTTTTCAGGTAAATGCCTCTAATCAGATCCCTTTCCGTAATAATGCCTATCATACCCCGGCTGTCTTTTACGGCAAAACCTCCGGTTCCAAGTTCCCTCATGAGAAAGGCAGCGTTACCACAGTCCTCCTTTGGATCGATCGTTGGCAGCTGGGAAGTCGCGACAACCTTCACTGGCTGCATCAGTGCCCTGGAAAGATCCATAAACTCATAGGAGATCACGCTCTCAAGATATCGCAGAATCATCTTGTTGGTAACCATCCCCCAAAGAGCTTCGCCACTCTCGTTGTTCCTCGTCTTGCCAAGGAGGGGTAGCCTTCTGACATGCTCCTTTGCCATGATCGACATGGCAGCGTAGATCGAATCCGATTCTTGGATCGTTGCTACTCTGCTAGTCATACAATCCTCCACCCGGATTCCAAACGGCGCGTACGATGCAAGAACAGAGATCAAATCCCGTAGGGTAACGATTCCCACAAGTTTTCTGGTATCATTAGCCTCCACGATGATGAGGCATCCCACATTCTTCTCGCTCATCGTCTTTATTGCGTTCAAAATTGTCCCATCGGAACTAATCGTCGCCGGTTCGGTTTTCACAAGGCTAGATGTGGGCCTGGACAAGGAATCCAACAAGCGGTTGCAGGAAAATTTCGTTTCTAGCTTTGAATCTCCTTTGGGAGTCTCGCTCGAATCCATCGATCTCACAAAGAGCTCGATTAGATCTCCTGCGGACAGGATCCCTTGGAGCGTCCGACCTTCGAATACAACTGGAAGGTGTCTAAAGCCCCTGTGAGCTATTATTCTCAGAGCCATTCGAATGGGCTCGTTCGCTTCAACAACACTAGTGTATCTAGTCGTCAAGTGCCACCAGTCCTTGAAAGACAATGATATTGGTTGCCCTAACTCCGGATTGGCTTTCATGGCGAGTGTATCCATTCGATTTCTATCTCCTTTCTAATGATTCACGGAATCCTCTATCTTATTCGCACAATTAAGGAAGCAAGACGATTCTCACATTTGAGAATATGAACGCTCATTGTCAACTATGTATCGATAGACCATTTCACGAATAACATGGCCAAGTGGACTTGGAATACTGACTTACAGATCATCATAATCAAGAAAAGCGAATCGGCTCCAACCATGCAAGAGCCGAATTGGGGAAGCTACGAGCCCCGTTTAGGTGCGGGCGATCGCGATTTCAAATTCATCGGCCGTCCCGAGTCACCAATCTACTTCTTTCGTCAATAAAGCGTCTGATCGCGTCGTTGACAATTTCTGCGCGGCTTCTATAACCCAGTTCAGATGCATACGCATCCAACTTTTCTGCCAATTCCGAAGGAATCTTCACTGTCCTGTATTCTGCTCGCATCAGTGTTCATCTAAATTGTTGTTAAAATTCAAAAAACTCAAAAAAAAGGAAAAGGGAGTTGCCTCCCAATTTGTCGTCTTTACTTCTGTCTGGTCCGCAGAACGTATCCTAGTCCGCCCAGGATTGCCCCAATGACAGCTATCACGACAAAGCCGCCAATCCAGACTTCCAATCGACCAAGGTCCGTCACGTGTATTTGCAGGTCAGTGTATCCGAGACCACCCGCAGACACTGGAGTTGCGTCATAGCCCGCAATGTATCCCCCGTAAGTCATGAGAAGCATAGACACGGCGACGCCGATATTCATGAAAAGATAGTGACCCCAGGCAAGCAGGTTGCTTAGACCATGATAGGGCTTTGCGAGGAGGCTTTCGATATAGAAGTAGAATATGGCTGTGACCGCCACTCCGACTACTCCCACGACGAGGTAGAGGATGTAACCCGTGAACATCCAGGTACCACCACCCCCTGAAGCGATCACTCGCGCCGGGCTGAAGTAGGAGTTGATGCCCAGATAAGATTGGGGCTCTGTGATGAGCAAAGTGACGATGGCTGCAACTAATCCTTGAGCCACCGCTGCCCAGATGAATCTACTTGACCATTTGCTTCCAACTACTGTAGTTGGTTTCTCACTCTGTCTATACGTTTGCATGCATCCATTCACTTGTGAGTCATGAAAGAAGCTGCGCTATATCAAAGGGGCGTATTTTTTGGAATAATCTCCTCGTAAATGTTCAGAATCGAACAAGTCAGCTACGATGTTTTGGGATAGAGACATTTTCGTACGTTTTAGTACAACGAATACGGCTTCTATAAGTGGTGAATCGCAGAAATCAAGCTGAAGATCTATGATGGTACAACCCAAGAAGGGCAAAGGTAGTGCTATTCTTCGAATTCAGAATAGCTCTGATGATATCAAACCGAATTATAGGAAGATTAAGACGTCTCTAGATGCACTCCCGGGAGTCTCGAACGTCTCCTTGAATGAAGTGACGAACATGGTCAAAGTGGAGTACGATCCTGAACTCCTAACGTTGGAAGACATACGTAGTGCGATCGAATCTTCAAAAAAACTCTGAGAAAGCTTAAGACCATTCGACGAAAAGGCGAAAAAATGCCTTTCGTGGATGCCTAAGACTGTAAAGCCAGTATCCGACCGGACCGTAACAAGATCCTTTCGAATTAGTGAGCGCGCTCTCAAATCCATCGAGGACGAGGCGAAGAGGCAGAACGTCAATATCAGCACGATCATAAATCACCAGCTTGTCGCCTATTCCGACTTTGAGCGATACTTTAGACGGCTGGGGCTCATCAAAATCTCCTCCGCCACTTTTCAGAGATTACTCTCTGCAGGTTCAGACGGTGAAATCGCGAAGGCAGGACAGGAAGCCGGGTCAGATACGCCGAGATCTATTATCCTTGCAAAGCACGGAGTCCTTAACCTCTCCACGGTAATTGATTTTCTAAACATGCTTTCAGAATTCGGAAACCAATTCGAATTCGGGCAGGTGGAGCAGGGAGGAAAGCAAATACTGACCTTGCTACATAATCTTGGGCCGAAGGGATCCATTTTCTTTCTGAACTACGCGAAGGCGCTGTTCCAATCGATAGATTACATCCCGAAAATTTCGTACTCTGATCACTCAGTAGTATTTGAAGTTACTCCAGAAAAAGGTAAAGAAATTTCTTCCTTCTAACTGATGGTCAGAGGAATACTCTTCAATCATCAAATAGAAGGACGGCAGAATTTATCTCGCTAAATTCGAGACCAGTGAGCTAAAGTATGACGGCAGACCGTCGTAGGGATTGCAGGCGCTGACGCTCTGCCCGGTGCACAGGTCAGTCATGTAGATCCAGCCCGCGTAACTTGTCGATGAAAGCTCCTGAGTTGCATTGAGCCCGACGCCGATGCTGATAGCGCCGTAACTGTTTCTGTTATATCCCATCGTAGCTCGCTGGAGCATTCCGGGAGACGGGCTGCCAAAGTTTTCGTAGATGATGAGGATATTCATTATGCCATTGAGACTTGGAATGGAAGTGGATCCGGGATTTCCGACACTCAAGTTGAATCCAATGCTCGAGCTGTAATTCACGAGATCCTGATAGTACTGTTGCATAGTGCAACTCGACGAACAGCTACCCGTTCCGTTGAAATTCGCCATCTCGTCAAAAAAGATCCCATTTAACCCGGGATAGAAAGTGGAGTACTCGTGGATCTGTTCTTCTACCGTGCTGACCGGAGTAGTGCCGTATCCCGTGGCCACGTAACCAATTACCGATATTCCTGCGAGGCGGAGTTGATCTATTCCTGTCACCCACTGCGCAGCTGGATTGCTTACCGGTCCACTGTCAGGATTGATTATGGCGATCATCGGAACATCCGGATGGGCATTCTTTGCGGAGAACAACTCTGTCCAGGAATTATCCGACGGTGGGGTGTAGAGTGGCACGATAATTCCTCCCGTCGGAGTTCCAGTTACAGTTTGATTATCCGTGGTTCCAATTACGGAGTTGATTTTTAGAACCCGGAACAGATTCATCGCGTTTTCCACTGATCCAGCGCTTGAACTCGTTTGATCAAGGGAACTCTTGGTGGACATTGAAATGCCGGTGCTTGCTACTGTAAATTGCGTGGCAGTGAATGAAGCAGAATTTCCTTGTAGTGAAGAAACAGTGTAATTAGCGGATGCCGAGCCGCTCGTGGATGTCGTTATGGTATCAGTAAAGATCGCTTCGGCGACCGGAGACGATCCCGCCGTTCCAAACCCGGGGTAATAGCTGGAGAAGATCATGAGTCCGGTTAAGATCAAGATCATTGCACAACCAATGCCTCGGACTCTAGATTTTTGAGAAGATTCCGAAGCGAATTTCAACGCGAATTATCGGAATCCTGCTACGATCGCGAATCGGCTATTTCATCGAGGAAATCTCTACTTTTGCAATTCCAAGAATTAGAGACGATATTGGACCTCGGCGCAATGCCAAACTGAGAACCGTTCATTTCCCGGACCGTCGCCACAAAAAATCTTCCAGAACCTCTTCATATGGTTTTTTTCCATAATTCCTCCTAGATCATTATGGAATTGAAAGAAAGTAATTGTGCAGAAAAAAGAAAAGTCCCTATTGCTCTAAAAATAATTGCTTAAGCTTTGGTCGTCTGATTTCCTGAGAGAATCGAATAGTAAAATGGAACATCCAGCTTTCGCAATTGTCAGTTTCAGAATCCTAAGAATCCAAGCCTTTGCAAAGATTCGGAGAAACGTTCTTCCATCGATTACTAATGCAGGAAACGAAATTTGCCTTCTCCATCTAGCTCTAGGAGACCCGTGGGAATTCCCCACTCGATTAACACAAGGTTAGTAGTCCTCGGATCAAATTCCCCCATCGCGTATTTCGATGAAACCCTCTGGGCAGCTTCTGCCGAGGTGACGGATTCTCTTTCCAAGAGTAATTCGATTGCGGACTTGAAGGGCTCAATGGCAGAGAGACCAGTCCTCAGAATTGTCATTTTTTCCGAAAATTCCGCTTTGATGAAGCGGATGCCCAATGGTGTAAGGATCAATCGGTTATCCGCCCTGGATGTCAATCCAAGCATCTTACCCGTGGCTAAAAGCAACAGGAATTCTGACGAACCCCGATAAAATCGCTGGGTCCTTCTTGACGAGATCGGAAGGGCAAAGCCGTTCTCTCCCAAGATTTCGCAGTACCCTATAACATCTGCCAGCGTAGTGACGCTCGGCATCAGAGGATCGAATGTGGAAATTGACTTTAGCTCTCCTGCTCTACTTGTTACTTGCTCGCATTCCTGATCTTTCACTAGCTTGAAACTTGTGGCCTGCATCGTATATCATCAACGAATGATTCGAAGTGTCTTGGAATTATTATCCAATTTCCAAAAAGATTCCAAAATCTCTGAAAGATGGATACCAGAATCATGCTCAAACTCCCTGAAGGAAGTGCGTTACTGGTGCTAGGAACCGGTCGAATGAAAAATTGACCGCGGAAAAAATGTCTGTTCCTGAATACAGAAATAGGCCTTGTCTACGATGTCAAGGCTGATAGTTACTGTGAGTATCCAAGAGGATGAAAATCCAGTGAGCAAGAAAAAGAAAGACGAGCAGGAAAGTACAGAGACTGCGTCGGCTCAGGAACAGGAGCTGGACGTGAGCGATGACATTGATTCGGAAGGGGACTTGGGAGACAGTGAGGGCATGGCGCTGGATACCGAGGAAGAATCGGTTGACGACGTGCCCGAAAAAATTGATGATAGAAAAGCGGAAAAGAAAACCTACCCGGATGGTCGGGAATACTAGCTCTTAAACTGACATTTCATTCTCGTAGCCAGCTCGGAACATAGTCTGTGTTCCGCCCTAAATATCTGACTGCCGGCAGGAAAGATGTATTATTAATCCAAGACTGAAAATTGTTTCGTATATTGCAACCGGTATCGCAGCCCGTCAATTTGCGGATGAGGCAAGTCGATGTTCCAACGCCGGAACAGTGTCCGTCTAAAACTAGACCAAAAGTTAACTTTTTTTCCTGAAACCGGATCTTACAGGATGATTTCAAAAATGAGCGAAGATTTTAACGTTGGCGTAATAGCAGAGTTTCGCAAGAACCATGGAAAGGTGGGCGGTTACTTCGAAGGAGCTCCCGTATTGCTTATCCACAGCACCGGAGCCCGCACTGGAAAACCGCGACTCACTCCGGTGATGTATCTCAAAGATGGCGACCGCTACTTGGTTTTTAGCTCCAAAGGCGGGGCCCCGACAAATCCTGACTGGTACTACAACCTCGTGGCGCATCCAGAGGCCAAGATCGAAGTAGGCGACAACACGATCGATGTACACGCGCAGGAGATGAAAGGTCCGGAGCACGACAGATTGTACGCCAAGCAAGTCTCGCTTTACCCCCAATTTGGAGAGTACCAGAGAAAGACCAAGCGCATTATTCCGGTAATCGCCCTCTCACCCAAGACCAAGACTAAATGAGAAAGAGACGACCTGACCGACCATCATCTGCGGATAGTCTACTCTAACACTGCGGAGCGATTCCGACGTCAGACTGGTCCGAGAAATTGAAATAAAATAAATGGAAGACTGCTAAACGCTGGTCCAATCGACAGTAAGCGTATAGGCTGTAGTACTGCTGGCTTCCGAGTTGGCAATAGTGACGTACAACGGTTCGTTTTGCGTGATCGACCCCCCGGTCCAGGTGATGCTCGTCCCGGTTTCGGAAAACACGTTCACTCCGTTCTCATACACAATCAAAGTAACTGGATTTGAAGCGGTTACTGTCAGGGTAAACGGGCCATAAAGCTCCGAGGAGAGAAAAAGATTCTGCTTTATTGTCTGACCGCCCTGGAGTGTGGCTCCACACTCCCAGTAAATTGCATTTATCACCGGGATCTGGCTGTCGTACCCGTTTACAAAGCACGCATTTCCCGTTGAGGAGGCAGTAACAGTCAGAGACGTTGAAGTTGAAGTCACGGTACTAATTGAGGTCGCAGTCGTCGAGCTACTGGAAGTCGTGGACGAAGATGTCGGAGTTGATGTGGAGGTTGACGTGCTACTACTTGATGTGGTAGAGGTAGTGGTCGAAGAGGCAGGGACAATTCCAAATGCGGTGCCCAGATACACCTCTGACGCAGATAACGTAGCATAGACGCTAAGACCAGTCGAAGGATTCGCAATTTGCTCCCATTCCGCGTACACGGTTGGAGTGTTGGAATTGGGAAGGGCCGTAAATCCCGATCCAGCCGTTACTGTGGGACTGGACTGAATTGTAAACAGACCAAGTAGTAGTTCATTAGAGTTTACCGTATTTACGGGACTTACGGTTATGCTGCTAGTAGCAGTGGATGACGAGGAAGTCGCGGGACTGACTGATGGATCAAACGGGCCCGAGGGATTGTAGTTATTGACCGCGATCACAACTAGTCCATTCGTGCCTGATCCAGTGTACTGTACGGTGACAACATCATCACTGAGAACGGAAGGAGCAATAGCATAGTACACGAAAATCGACTTGCTCCCGGAGGATAGAGTGTAGTGCGCATAGAGCGTCCAGGTCAAGCCAGAGGTGTCCGATATGGAGCTCACCGCACTGCCAGCGCTGCCGGTTCCCAATTCTGCGATTATAAGATCTGGAGAAAGCGAAGTACTGAGCGAGCAGTCATTACTACTTCCTGAATTCGACGCACCGAGACACGAACTGTCAATCGTAACAGTTGATGGGACAGTTGTTGTCGTAGTCGAGCTGCTCGTAGTTGTTGAGGAAGACGTTGTAGTCGAAGTTGATGTAGATGTGGATGTGGATGTAGAAGTGCTACTGCTAGTTGAAGTGGTTGAGCTACTCGTGGTTGTTGGGGAGGATGTTGAAGAAGATGTTGTAGTTGTGGTTGACGTTGATGTAGAAGTGCTAGTGCTACTTAAAGTGGTTGTACTGCTCGTAGTAGTTGTTGAGGAAGATGTCGTGGTTGATGTAGACGTGCTGCTGCTACTACTAGAAGTAGTCGAGCTGCTCGTAGTGGTTGAGGAGGATGTTGTGGTAGAAGTTGATGTAGATGTAGAAGTGCTGGTGCTTGTTGTGGTCGAGCTAGTGGTACTTGTTGTAGTCACAGGAGCAGGGACGATTGCGAATGCCGTTCCCAAATATACCTGCGCAGTGGATAATGTGGCTCCAACGCTAACATCGGTCACGGGAGCTGAAAGCTGCTCCCATTCTGCGTATACAGTCGGCGTACTTGAATACGCAAGTGACGTGAAACCTGATCCAGCTGTGACCGTCGGTGTGGATTGAATCGCAAACAGACCTAGAAGTAGTTCGTCCGAATTTGCCGTGCTTACAGGGGTGACCTGAACACTCGTCGTTGTAGTAGAGGATGAGGAAGTCGCAGGGCTGGCTGATGGATCAAACGGGCCCGAGGGATTATAGTTATTGACCGCTATCACGACCAGCCCGTTCGTACCTGAGCCGGTGTAGTCCACAGTCACGGTGTCACCACTAAGAACCGATGTGGCAATGGCATAGTACACGAAAATTGATTTACTGCCGGAAGATAGAGCGTAGTGCGCATAAAGCGTCCAGGTCAAGCCGGACGTGTCGGAGATGGAGCTCACGGCACTGCCAGAGCTGCCGGTTCCCAACTCGGCGATTATCAAGTCTGGTGTTTGCGTTGTAGTCAGTGAACAATCGTTTGAACTACCAGAACTCGATTTAGCCAAACAAGAACTATCGACATACGGATCAGTCTCCGAAGACAAAATAGAGATCGAAAGACGTGACGAGGACTCGTCAGAAGGAATCCTCACGTAGTAATCAAGAGACACGACTGCCGCCACGACGAGAACAAGGATTATGGCAAACGCCGCGATTGTTCGCGCCGATTTCGTCCTAGTCATCTGGATCTCCGCCTGAATAGTTCGCAGACTCTGAATTGGGTTCCGCCCACGACGGCGTAGTGGCGTTGTATACCGTGTAGATCTTCGTACTTGAGCCGCTCGATCTCGACACCACGATCCAGGACGAGCTGGCGGCAAGATTCAGGGGAGCGAACGCTCCTGCACTGAAAGCGGTTCCCAGCTGGCAGCCGTCACTACTGTAGCATGCACTGAGTGGATAGGCAGCGTCTGCGTAATCGCTGCTAAAGTAGAGGGGCGTCAGAGGTGTCTGGGTGAAGTTCAGCATATAGAAAAGATTGGGTTCCTCCCCGTCAGTATCGGTGAGATTATTGACACCCCAGTTGTACTCTATTGTAGACAGGAACGCGCTAAAGTCCTCGCGATTCGTAGTTCCCCCTGTCTGTGTGCTGTTGTTCCAATAATTGTAGTTGGGGGTACAATCCGTAGTTTGATCTGCGGCGCAGGGGCCAACTAACCCCTGAATCGTGTACGGACTGATCACAATGAGCGGGACCCGGAAACCATCTCCCCATTGATCGATTTCTGTCGGCGCAACGCTATCGTAGTAACCGCCATATTCGTCAAAAGTAAGAAAGGTTACGCTGTGAGCCCACTCTGGACTCTGCTCAATGTCATTTATCACGCTCGTAGTATACAGCTGGCAGGCTTCCAACGTTCCCTGTCCCGGATGGCAGGACTCGGAGGGTTCCGGCTCGACCCAGCTCACCTGTGGAAGCGTGTTGGTCGCGAGATCATTCACAAAATCATTGATGTTGCCCAGGCTACTACACTCGATGGCGGTGTTCTGCACCTGCCTGAATTGTGCTTCTCCCTCCCAGTATCCGTCCCCTCCTCCACCTGTGAATAAACCACTTTGCGAGGTGTAATTTCCAGTACAGTCCTTTGCATCATTCCAGTTGTACTGGAAGTAGCCCCACGTTATCCCGTTGTTGGTCAGTTCGGTGCCGATCTCCGGGTACGTGAAATTCAGAAAGTCAGCTGACTCGGAATCAGGGTTTCCATTGTAGAAGGGGTACGAGGGAGTGTTGGCCGATACGGCGAACAGATGATTTGCCTCGCTATACGATATCGCGCTGGAGAAGAAATTATAGTCGAGATCAAAGTAAGAAGCCAGATCCCACATCTGAGGAATTCCACTTCCATCATAGTAAGCCATCGTGCGATCCGTACTTTCACCATAGATGAATCCGTTCATCGCTCCGTCGTTGTAATCTTCTTCCGAACATTGTTCAGTGTGGCATTGATCGGTTCCCTGAACACTCGAAATGTCATCGGCGTTGTATGGTGAGTCGCAAGGGGTGGAAGTAGTTTGACTCGCTGTCAGGGGCAGACACGTCGCGAGATTTAGAGCGTAAGCTGAAGGTACTCCCGGGAAGACTCCAAAAAAGTTGTCGAAGGCATGATTCTCGTTCATAATAATGATGATGTGTTGAATTGGAGTAGCAGGATTTGAAGCATTAACTTCATTTCCA
>JASHXQ010000232.1 GCA_030043455.1 Nitrososphaerales archaeon
GAAAAACCGGATGCCGAAAAACGACAGCGAGGTCTTTGCCCCAAAAGGACTTTTGAAAATGCTGATTCTCAAATTCGCCTCTTCCCGACCTGTTACAGGAGTGGAGATTATGGCAGACGTACCGAGAATGACCGAGGATCTCTGGTCGCCTAGTCCAGGTTCCGTTTACTATCTTCTGGGAGAAATGGAGAAAGACGGTCTGCTATTGCACGTCCCGACCGGCGAACCAGGAATTAAACGGTACGTCTCATCCGAAAAGGGAAAGCTGCTTCTAGAAAATTTTAAGCTGGACGTGAAGAAAAATCTCTACAGACAGCTCGTGATGATGAGAGTTCTTTCAGATCTCTCGGAGAACGATTCAATGTCCGAAGCTATTTCCTCCATCGCCCGCAAAATTACCGTACGCTGAAAAGTTAGCTCGGATAATTTATCCGAAGAGTCTAATCTTTCCTCAAACAACTTTTAAACATCGACAACCCACGGGTTGGCCGGCGTTGCAGGAAGCCGGCACGGTTCTTCACCTCGCCAGAAGTGGCCGGCTCATATTGAAGGCGAGTCTGCCTGCAGTTCGTGAGGGCTCGATCCTTGTGGATGAGAAGGGCCGGAGAGCTGGAAAAGTCCTTGAACTGATCGGCCCGGTAAGTCAGCCGTATCTTTCGGTGCAGCCCTTCACAGATCGCATTGAGAGGATTACCGGGGCGAAGCTGTATCTCGGAGAAGACGAGCCCAGAGATTTAGGGCGAAGAGGGTTCCACAAAGGCGGAAAATCGTCTTCGCCTCATCCTCAGAAGAGGGCGGAATCTCGCCGTGGTAGCTCCAATCGTACTGATAGGTATCCCAAGAGAAATTAGTGATTATAGAATATGCTCCCAATAAGAAATGGATCTGGTATCGGTGGACTGAACGAGTGCCCAAACTGCAGGGGCAGTCTCATTGGCGACCAAGAAAAGGGTGAGGTCCTATGTTCGCATTGCGGGGTTGTGGCTCTGGATCAAAGCATAGATCCCGCGTCTGAATGGAGAGCTCTTGATGTCGATGACCGGTCAAAACGAACGCGTGTGGGATTGCCGTCTTCGATTGCTATCCCTGATTTCGGACTGTCCACCGAACTTTCGGGCGACAGCAGGGATTCCCACGGGAGATATCTCGATCCTTACAATCGACAATTCGCCCAGCGGATGCAAAAGTGGCAACGTCGGATTAGAACTTCGGCACAAGGAGAGCGCAGTCTCTCGAATGCGCTTACCAAGATTACGGAAGCAGGCCGGCAGCTTACTTTACCATCGCAGATCATCGAGGAAGCCTCTCATATCTTTCGAAAGTCTGCCAAACAGAGCGTGTCAAAGAGTAAATCAGTAGCCGGGATGGCGGCAGCCTCTCTTTATCTCGCCTGTCGGAGAACCAAAGTGAATCGATCTCTGAAAGAGATCGCTGAAGCTACTGGAACACCGGAAAGATCTGCAGCACGGTATTACCGGCTCCTTCTAACTGAAGTCCAGGTGGACTATGTTCCTCCTCCATCGCTGCAAAAGTACATCTCGAAGCTCGTCAACAAGGAAAAGATCAATCCAAAAATTGAGCGGCTGGCACTCGATTTAGCGGATCGTGCAACCGAAAGCGAGATCTCCAGCGGCAAGACTCCCGCCGGTCTTGCAGCAGCTTACGTCTACATAGCTTCCGTGCTTTATAGTGAACATATCCCGCAGCGAGAAATAGCGGAAATCGCCGAAGTCACCGAGGTCACAGTTCGCAATCGATGTCGCGAGATCCTGGAAAAGTTCACAATTAGGCAAAAACCCAAGGTACTCCAACTTTAACCTTTGAAAGGTTTTAATGGTACTTCAGAGATATTCTGTGTCTATACTATTCCCGGTGACTTGGGTGGCGGCTTCAAGCAATTATAGAGAGGATGAGGACGTGTTGTTCGACCTCACCTCAAAAGTGTACAAGCTGGTTGTCGAGCACGGAAGCGATGGGGTGCTGCAAAGTGAGCTTTGGAAGGAGTTGGTCCTGAGCAGCCGAGATGGGTCAAGGCTCGCAATTCGCCTAGAAAGGCGAGGTATGATTCGCCGGGAAAAAGTACTGGATGGAGGTCGATGGACGTACAAACTCACTCCCTTGAGGATGCCGGTGCAAATTCGCTCGATCGAGGAGGCACCGTGCCTTACATGTCCTTACGAAGCAAAGTGTTCTTTGACTGGAGTTGTAAGCCCCCTGTCGTGTCCTTGGATATCAGAGTGGGTTGTCAAGGAATTCCGCGAAATGATATCTCCCGTTGAAGTCTCCCCGACTCCAATGAAGAGAATAGCGACCGCTGCGGCCGCCAGGTAACTTGTTTTTTTCATTAAAGGTCCCTGAGATTTCCGCCGTTACGGTTAGTTCTTTTTCCCTATTCACTGATTTCTATTTCATTGATCGAGAGTGTGTGCTGTTCCCTTGAGACTAGATGAGGCCAAAAGGGACCAGTACCGGAAGAGGGCCAAGGAAGAAGGCCTTCGCAGTAGAGCTGCTTTCAAAATCCTACAGATCAACAATAAGTACAAACTCTTTGGTGAGAGAGACAGGGTCATCGACATCGGCGCAGCCCCGGGCGGATGGTCTGAGGTGGCTTCAAAAGAGGTGGGGCCGGAGGGGCTCGTCATCGGTGTGGATCTCGCCCCGATAAAGCCAGTCGGGAAAAATGTGAAAATTATTAGGGCAGATATCTCTTCACCGAACTTTCTGGACCAGCTCCACTCTGCCCTCGGAAAGGGAAATGCTGATTGCGTCTT
>JASHXQ010000233.1 GCA_030043455.1 Nitrososphaerales archaeon
GCAAGTCTAAGAAAATCAAAGTAAGCGGAATGCTCGATGTCCACGGGTCCCTGCAAAACACTGAACTCGTGGAAATCAATGGAACCGTGGAAGTCGATCAGAATCTTGAGGCGACTGATGTCAGACTAGGTGGCAAGCTCGAAGCCAAAAAAATTCTCGCCACGAATCAGGCTGACATCGCGGGCATGGTAGAAACAGATCAAGGCTTGAAAGCAAAGACGGTGAATGTCTCGAGCGGTTCGCGGGTGGAAGGACCGATCGTGGCGGAAGTAGTGGATCTCGGAAAAAGCTACGCGGTCATACTGAATCAGGAAAGGCAGTGGATGGGACAGGTCGCTACCATGAGACTCGTGGGGCGCATGACCAATGTGGATGACATCTATGCAGACACCGTGCACCTGGGCAAGGCGTCAAAAAGCCGAAGGGTCTACGCGAGAGTCGTAGAACTTGAGGAGGGATGCACCGTCGAGGAAATCCGGTACACGGGCGAACTCAGGGGGAACTTGGACCGGTCTTACATCCACAGACTGGCCACGAAAGTGGACCGGTTGCCAGATCCGCCGATTTGATCCTGCTTTCCCATGGATTGTTTCGAGATGAAGAGCAAGAGCCCCAAAAGATCGAGGGTCGAACTATATGCCACAGTGTTGGAAGTCATCAAGCGATATCCGGAGGGTGCGAGGATTACCAAAATGTCCTACGGTGTGGGTGTCCCCATAGACCGGTTGAAAGCCATTCTCACTGATCTCAATGCGTATGGCCTGGTGCAGACTCTTACTGATGAGGAGGACGAGGGCATCTTTTACACCCTGACGCCCAGGGCTTTTGATTTTCTCGACACTTACTGGAAGATGAGAAGCTTCCTCGAGGCTTTCGGTGGAGAAAAGGGACGAAGCTCTTTTTCTTTTTAGAGGAGCTTGTTATCTGGTGCTAGAAATCCTGAACTGGATCTCATTTTTCGGAATTACCGCCCAGATTATCTCGTCCTTTTTGGTCGGAAGGTTGTGTGCCGAGTCGACATAGATCCTAACAAATCTCCGGAACTCATCGGTCTCAATGTACATTTTGAAAAGAGAAGGCGGGAAAGTCGTGGCCTTGAGGTGGGACTCCAAATTCTCAAGATACACGTCGTCGAAATCCCCGCCATCCCGACGGACTGCCTCAATCTTGCTGGGCGCCCACTTGAGATCACCCTCTTCAATGCGATATCCGTAGTTTTGATCAAACCACGAGGGAAGCAGCTGGTCAACCGGTCCGTTGGTTTCCAAGGCGAGGATTTTGATGATGATTTTCTATATCATGAATTGCGTCAAGTTTTTTCAGCTAAACAGTCGGCCCTAAAACTTACTGCCAAATTACCTTTCTCAATAATCCTCCATCTAGCGCAACTACATTACTCCCAAAGCAAGACATCTCATTTGCCACGCCACAAAGAAAGTTGAACAAATTTTGAGAAAGAAGAAGCAGTACTGCCCTCCCTGACATGGTTATATGCATTGAACTTTGACAGGGGAGAACTAATGGACGGAATTTTAGTCCGTTCAAAGATTGTGTGATATTTGAAAAATGACAGAAGTTATCAATGTTCAAGACCTTTACCTTACTTACGCTGATGGAACGAAAGCGGTACAGGGCATTAGTTTTTCGGTAAACGATGGAGAATTCTTCGGTTTCCTCGGCCCCAACGGCGCAGGGAAGAGTACGACTATCAAGATTCTCACGACGCTCCTACACAAGACCGGAGGTAATGTCACGGTCGGAGGCTTCGATGTCGAGAAGGGAGCGACGGAGATCAGAAAGATTATGGGAGTCCAGAGTCAGGACACGGCCGTCGATCCCGAACTCACGGGACGTGAAAACATGATGCTTGAGGGACACCTGCAGCAGATGCACGGCAAGGAACTTGCGGACCGGGTCGAGGAGCTCCTCACGGTCGTGGGTCTCAAAGAGGCAGCTGACAAGCGAGCCGGGAGATATTCCGGGGGAATGAAAAAGAGACTCGATCTTGCGACCGTACTCGTACACAAACCTAAGATCATGTTTTTGGACGAACCGACAACCGGGCTCGATCCCCAGACCAGAGCCACTGTTTGGGACTATCTCGAGAAGTTGAACAAAACTGAGGGGATTACTATTTTTCTCACGACTCAGTACCTCGAAGAAGCTGACCGGCTCTGCGACAGACTCTGCATCGTGGATGGTGGAAAGATCGTTGCCCAGGGCACTCCCGCGGAATTGAAAGCGGAAATCGGCGCTGACGCGATAACGATAACCATGAAAGATTCCCTGGGACGAAGCGACGATTCGGTCAGGGCCAAGGGCCGACAAGTAGTGCAGACTCTACCGGCGGTGAGCAATGTCGTGGATTCGGGCGACGGGCTAACGATCTACGTGAAAGACGGTGGATATTTTATCCCGGATCTCGTGAGAGCCTTTGACAAGACAGACATCAAGCTCGTGTCGCTCAATCTTTCCACGCCGACACTCGATGACGTCTTCCTGAAACACACGGGAAAGAGAATCAGAGTCGAGGAGCTACAGAAACAGGCTCCGTCAATGTTTGCGAGAAGGTCAGGGAGAGGGCGATAGACATGACCCTTCTTTTCGATACTCAAAATCTCTTTGTTAGGGCATTGAGGAAGCTCGTCCGGAATCCGATCCTGATCTTTTTCTCGCTCTTCCAACCGATTATCTTTCTTGTCCTCTTTACACAGCTCTTTCATTCCTTCAACCTGCTTCCCGGCTTTCCAAAGGGAGTGAGCTATCTGCAGTATGCAGCTGCGGGGATTTTACTGCAGAATGCTTTCAGCAGTGCTCTGCAGGCGGGTACTTCCATAGTGGACGATCTAAACTATGGCTTTCTCCCAAAGATGCTGGTGACTCAGGTCAGTCGCCCGGCGATCTTGCTGGGAAGACTGTCGAGCGACGCTTTCCGGGTTACTGTGCAGTCCATCATCATTCTCGGGTTGGCTTACGTTCTAGGTTTCAGAGTTGCAACCGGCATACCCGGCATTTTGGTTATGCTCTTCATCATTGCCTTCTTCGGCCTCGCGTGGTCGGGTATTTCGCTCGCATTAGGAATGAGAACTAGGAGCGCGGAGACGGTCTTCGGCATTGGAGGCTTCCTCACTTTTCCATTGCTCTTCATGAGCACAGCGCTCGTTCCGGTCAGCTTCATGCCTTCCTGGATGCAGGATGTGTCCGACGTCAACCCAATCAGCTATGCAGTGAATGCCGTGCGAGATCTGGCGCTCCCTAACTATTATTCGTCCAGCGCGGTTCTCGAATCAATCGGAGTCATCGCTCTCATAGCCATCGTCACAATGTCGGCCACCCTCTACCTCTTCCGCAAAGTGGTTAGCTAGATCCCATTCCCGGTTTTTCACCGGGATTCTGCGATCTCATTCTTCCACTATGTTTATCGACCAAGACTCTAGTCTTCGTAGTCCAGTGCAAACTGGTTGACCAGCGTCAGGGAACGAATCTTCCAAGTCTTTAGGGCCCACGATCTTTTCACGATTTTTGGAAATCCCGGCTCGACTGAGCTACCGATGCTTGAAAGCTTTCACGGGGACTTTAGCTACATTCTGGGCTTGCAAGAAGCTTCTGTCGTCGCGATGGCTGTAGGCTATGCATTCCAGAAAGATAACGTAGCGGTAGTAAACCTGCATACAGCCGCCGGTGTGGGCAACGCCATGGGATCGATAGTGAACGCTTGGCATGCCCAAGCCCCGCTTATCGTTACTGCGGGTCAGCAGGACCGGAGACAGCTGTACGTCGAACCCTTTCTTT